>JAZQDL010000113.1:0-6973 GCA_045546835.1 Faecousia sp. | reverse complement strand
AAAGGGGCAGTATTACGACCCTAATTACTCCGTAAAAGCAACAGAATGAATACTGCCCCAATTTAATTTTTAAGCCGAGGAATTGCGGTTATTTGTTGTGCGCGTTTTTGACTACTGCTTTTTAAAAGGGTTCACGCAAACCGTCCCCTGTCTTCTGTCCCCGACTAAATCACCTGAAATAACACTGCAATTATGCAAAGAATGTGATGTATTATTAAGCACAATGAAGCAATTTTTATCTTCTTGTTTTTCTCTTTCTTTGCGTAATGGTAGGAAATGCACAGTAATGGAAGGAGAATTAACGGAGCAAATAATAAGAGTAGAATTAATTGAAAATCAGTAAACGGTGATATTTCCAAGGGCTTGTCATTTGTTAGAATTGAATAATATTTGCTTACTGCTGAAAGCGCGCTCCCTATTCCAATAAAAACGCACCACAACAAAAACCACATATTAGCTTTTTGTTTTTTCATAGAATGCTACCCCTGTTAGTCATAAAAGTATATCGCATTAATCTCCTTGAGGAAGGAAGTGACATCAAAACCTAAATATACAGACCCTCCCATAAAGAAATATGCTCCCATCCCATATATTGTCCAGTTGCTATTATAGTCATCTAATGTAAAATCCTCAAAGGCAGATGATGATGTAAGCTTTCGAGAACCACTTTCGCTGCCGCTTTGAAATATATCTGCGAATAAGAAAGATATTCCTAAGCCTTCATAATATGATTGTTGAACAGAAAATACCCCATCATCAAGATTTAACTCAACTAAGTTATAATTAATTCCCAAGCTAACACCAGCAACATCTAGAACTTCTGTTTCACCATAAAGGCCAAGACCAAGTCCCGCGGAAGCTTCAATATTTGTATATACAGCTTTTGCTGTCCTCGTTGTCTTATTAGCAATACTTTTATAATCTATATTTGATAGCGCATTTTTTGCTTTTTTAACTACTGAACTTACTGCAGTAGACACATTTTGCACGCATTGTTTTATTGCGTTGCCGATTTTCTTTGCCCATTTCGGCCAATTGCCAGTGGCGTCATCCAAATTTACAGGGTTGTTGAAGCAATAGGCAAACTGGTTATATCCCAGCAAATCGCCACCAACATCAGAAATCTGTGCATCCGCATTGATAAATCTACCAATCTCCGGGTCGTAGTATCTGCTTTGCAGGTAGTACAGCCCCGTCTCTTGGTCGTAGACATATCCACGGTAGCGGAGGGGGTTGAGGGTGCCGAGGGTAGTTGCCATGGTGCCGTCAGTAGACAGGAGCTTACCCCAAGCATCATAGATGTAGGTTACGACATGTTCTCCGGTGTCATTCAGGAGCGCAATGACATCGCCTTGCAGATTGGTAACATAATAGTAGACTGTACCGTTCAGAGTCAGCGACATCGGTGTGCCATTGGCGCAATATGCAAAGTACAGGGTGTCTGTGCCTGCGGTCATTTGGGCCAGACTGCTGCCGCTGTAAACATACCCATAGGTGGTCGTTCCGTTGGTTCGCGCTGTTCTCAGTCCATCAGCATTATAGGTGTAGCTCCAGGTGGTCGTACCATCTGACAAAGAAGCAAGCTGCCGACCATACTTCCATGTATAGGTATTGCATCCGTCGGTCAGCATATTACCCACACCGTCATAGGTTATGGCTCTACCATCGTAACCGGTCAACAGGTCACGCCAGTTGTTATCACCATAGGTATAGTTTACAGTATCAGTTGGTGTACCAAGTTCACCTGTAGTGTAAGAATATTCATATTTTCTTAGGATGTTTCCTCCATAATCATAGCTCCAGGTCCAGGTTTTGTTGGCTTTCTGATTATTCTCCCGGAGGAGCTGGTTCTGACTGTCGTAGACATAGCTGGTGGTGTATGTACCGTCACTTACGGAGAGGATATTCCCATTATCATCGTAGGTGTAGGTATAGGTAGCATCAAAACCGGCAGCATCAATGGTGTGGGTAGCGACCTGTGTGGATGTGTTACTTCCGTTGGGGGAGAAGGTGTAGCTGTCTGTTAAGACAACATCATCCCCATCCTTGGTTTGCTCCTGATTTACTCTGCCTAATGTGTCGTAAGTGTAGTTGGTACTGGAATCTCCTGTTTGCACAGAAATGATACGGTTATCCTCATCGTATTGATAACTGGTTTCCCGGGTATTTCCGTTCAGGGTGTCTACGATCTTTGTCAGGTTATTAAGCTGGTCGTATTCATAGCCTACGGAATGGGAATAATTTGTTCCGCTTTCAACATACTTCATCATCCGGTCGGTGAAGTCGTAGTAGTATGTAGTCTTAATGCCGGTCTCGGAGTCCGTTACTGTCGCCAGTGCGCCGTTATTATCGTACTGGTAGGAAACAGTTTCCCCGTCCTCGTAGGTCTGCTTGGTCACCCGACCTATCTTATCATACTCATATTGTATACTATCTCCATTGCCATAGTCAAGAGTATTTAAGTAACGGTTTCTGTCATTTGTATAAGTATACTCAGCTAATGCACGGTTACCAATTGTCACACTGGTTCTCAAATCGAAAGCGCCATAATCAAACTCATACCAAGTGCTAAGCGTATCGATTTCGGACAGCGTTCCATCACTGTTGTAATAATAGTCCACACAGAAGTAACTGGAATCAAGTGTGTCTGCTTCAGCCCACGATAGCCTGTACATACTGTCGTAGTAATAATGGGTTCGGGTATCCCATACATCATCACTTTCTGTTCCGTCTACATCATTGGGGTACTGCACCCATTCCAGTACATTGGTGTTGGCGTTATAGCTGTACTTGGTAACATTGCCCAGTTCGTCCGTGGAGGATACCAGCCGGTTGCCATCAGCAGAATAGGTGGCAGATGTAGTGATCTTACTGCCGTCTTCGCTGGTGATGGACACGGTGGTGTTGTTTCCGTAGCCATCATAGGTGAATTCGTAGGTGATACCTTCTTCTGAAGTGGCAGTTTTTACATTGTGATAATCGTCGTAGGTATAGGTCATTTTCGCCTTATTGTCCTGCAGAATTTCAGCTATATCACCGTTGGTATTGTATTCATAGCTGGTGGTCTTTCCCTGCAGATCCTTGACGGAGATCACATTGCCATCATCATCATAAGTGTAGGATGTGCCGAATTCTTCCTTGAACAGCTGGATGCCGTCAAAGCAGACATGGTTTACATTATAGTCGTGGACAAGCTCGATCTTGATAGAATCGTATTGACCTTCTGCCACCATCATCTGCGCACCGTACTGCCACTGTGCCACATCCGGATTAAACTGGAGAATGAATTCCTTGCCCGCAGTGCCGTCTTTATAGAATGTGCCGATGATTCCATACTGCCGCGCATTTGTGGTAGATGTATCCTCAGTGTGGAAGGCTGCTGCCTTGCCCATCGCCCAACCGGAAAGCACAAAGGTATCGCCTGCGTTGCCGCTGACATTTACGGTCTGTACCATTCGTTTCTGTGCGCTGGGGTTGCCAAATACCTGATAGGCATAGCCATCCAGAGTCTTTGCTGGGGCAGTGGTATGGACTCTTGCAAATTCACTATTGATGATAGTCCAGCTATCGGCGCCGTTCCGAAAATCTCCGTTGTCCACCAGATTAAACCGGCTGGCAGTTGCTGTTTTCTCGATCTGGACACAGTCGTAATACACCTGTGTATCTTCTCCACACATAAGCTTTGCCGGGATGGTTACATTGGCAGTAGTGTTGTTTGTGTAGGATACCTGCAGCCGTGTCCAATCCTCGCGGACTTCATCGAATACTTCACTTTGGCTGCTGCCAAGGCAAATATATGCATCGCCTTTTGTCAGCTTTGCATAGGCAGAGAAAGTATAGGTTTCTCCGGGGGCAACCGTAATATTGCCCAGGGACAGCTCAGAGGATTCTGTGGCGTTCATATAAAGGGATTTGTTTCCCATATAGGCATCATCCGCATAGGAAACAGATGTGGTGTCCGGGGAGCAGGTATAGCTTCCGCTTGTTTCAAAACTGTTGTTCGTCAGAAGGTTGCCAACAGAATTTTGCAGCTTGGAGGAAAGCTTTAACTGGTTTGCTTTATTGGGATTGTTTTCGTCCAAGCTATTGCTATCAGCATACTGTGCATAAACTGCGCGGCCCTCGCTGTCCTGTACGGACAGGAGATTGCCGAAGTTGTTAAACTGCAAAATTTCCTTATTGCCGTTTACCGCATCGGTGATTGTGGTCTGGTTGTTGGCGTAGGTAAAGCGCAGTTCGCCGCCTTGTGCTGTGCCGTCATATTCACACACACTTTTCACCCGGTAAGGCTGCCAGGTTTCCAGAGGGTCATTGTGGGTGATCCTGATTTCGTGACCGCTGTAATTACGAACAGAGTATAGAAGATCATTGTATCCGGTATCATAGTAACTAAAGGCATATATTTCCCCACCTACTCCGGTAATTTCTATCGGACCTTCATAATAGGTATCAAACGAAACACTGTCAATTTCCGAACTACCGGTTCCCAGATATTCGATTGTTTCCAGCAGGTTACTGCTATCGTATTTGAAACGATAAACACGACTTGCGCCATCGGTGATCGTGGAAATGCGGTAGCCGCTTTCATCGGTGTAGGTGATGAGAATACTGCTGGGCGTTTGCTGATTGTTTTCCAGTTTTATTAGTCTGCCTTTGGCGTCAAAGTAACTTTTATTCCCGTTTTTATCTGCAATGCAGTATTTTGCATCCCCGGTGAGGTTGGTGGTAAGGGTCAGCTCTAAACCGTCCTCGTCTTTATAAATATTTTCTTCTGAATCATAGTAGAAATAATGGTCTGTTCCGTCAGAGTCCTCCCAAACATAGTATGCGGTATTCCGTGTCCATTGATAGACCCGCTGATTGTAGTTGGTTCTCCAGCCACAACCTAAACCGAACAGATTGGAGCTTGCATCATTCAAATTATAGATATGCTGGATAGACACAGGCATACGGTTACCGCCAAAACCAATATCGTTGAACACCCACACAAAATTACCGGTATAATTGTTGATGTACCCTGTGCCTGCATCACCGGCAGAAACAGTGGTGTAATCCCAGTAGCTTTCCACGCCGTTATTGTTCCGGTAGTAAATCACAAGGGTCGGATCTGTGGTGTCATTTCCATAGTTGCAGGAATAGAACTCCTTCCAGGAACTGGTGTTTCCGGAATTTTCAACCGCATTTGTTGCTTTAATAAGCATACCGAGATTTTCTTCTTCGTACCAATATCTTACAATATCGGTTACATCCCAGTCATACCAGCCTGCATCGCCAACCATAACATAATCTTCTATGATTGTGTCGAATGAGGGATCATCATCCCAACAGGCAGTCTCTACTTCCCATACATCCAGCATCTTGTGGACGGCAACGGGAATATCGCCGGAGCTGCTGCCGATCTTGCGCAGAGCAACCTGTGCCTTAATAATCACATCAGAGGATTTCAGGCTGGGCAGTTCATCAAATCCCAACAATATTCGCGATATGCCGTCCGCGGCACTATAACCTACCTGCAAAGTGGAGCGCATATAATTGGATTCTTCGATACGCTTTGATACAATCGTAGTATCCTGAATGTTGTTATCACTCAGGTCTGCAACTACCACAGGGTCTAAGACTACCGGCCAGGAGCGCTCATCTGCTGCCAGCCATTGCTGTGGCAGTAAATAGCTCAGTGTCCACTGGCTGCCGTTTTGGGTCAGGTTAACGGCTACCTCATAGCTCATTTCGTTGGCATTGTCGATAAGATAAGGTGCAGGCATAACCATAACAATGCTTTCCTGCTTACTGTCGTAGAAATAAATGCTGTTATCCTCTTGGAGGACGGGGATCATATCACCCACATTCAGGGTGTAACGGTAACCCCTAAGATCATCGTTGTACCGTTCCAGAATAACAGACTCCTTCACCTGATTGGCTTTCAGGTCATAGCGAATGTGGGTGTTCCGGTAAACATCCTCATACATAAGCTTGGATACATTCTTTTCGGCAACAAATTCTTCATACTGGGCATTTTCTTTGGCTTCCGTCAGGTCTACTGTTTGAACCTCGCCCTGTACAGTCTTTGCTGATTGGACGGAGAAGGTCTGTGCGGCTTCTCCTTCTTTGGCTAGTGTAAAGGTTTCCATTTCATCCAGATGGAGTGCAGCTGCGGCAACTTCCAGATTTCCCGGCTGGCGCAATTCTCCTGCCATACGGAAGGAAAGAGTATAGCCGTCCTTTGTGATGGAAATATCGCGGCTGCTTGTAAGCTCCTGAGGGAAGCTCACATTCCACACACCGGCTTTATTGGTGTATGTTCCGTTGGTATTCAGCTGCAAAGTGTTATCGATCTCTTCCCACTGTCCATTTACTTCGTAGTGGACCGGCTGGGCATACACCGCCGATACATACAGTCCGTTATCAAGTATAAATTCCTTACTGAATTTACTTCGTTTTTCTTTCACCTCGGCCACGATCTCTGCGGAAGATGTGTCTACTTCCGCAGACTGGACTGTGGTTACTGCTTCTGCTGTGAAATATTCCTCTGCAATTGCGCTCAGAGGAATCATATTAAATAACATAACCAGTGTCAGAATGACACTACAAAAGCGTAAAAACCGTTTTAGCATACTGTTTTCCTCCTTATAAGACTTTGTTACAGGTAAAAAGTGTATAAAAAGGGCGCATAAGCAGTGAAGATCCAACAGCTTATGCGCACAGTGTACTTGCTTTAATTCGGTCCTTCCATAAGAGAACGGAACCCCAATAATGCGCATAGCTGTGATAAATAACTACTGCGTTCATTGGTATCCGCCCCCTTTCATTTGGTAATTTCAAATTAACAAAGTTTTCATCAGAAGTCAAGAAATTTTACTCGACATTTTTCGACAAAGATGGATCTTTAATATAATAAAATCACATAATTGTATCAGGAAGGCTCAATTTATATTTATAATGCATAAATATAAATGGCAAAGAATTGAAGAAGACT
>JAZQDL010000112.1:0-2179 GCA_045546835.1 Faecousia sp. | reverse complement strand
AGATGCCCAGTTGGTTGTTCCGGTACTGGATTACAGCATCCCTACCAAGGAATGCTGTGATGCTCCCGGTTGCGCAGAAGACCCCTGTGAGGTGTTCTCCAGAATTCCCTTCCCGGTAAAGCAGTTTGCCCCCAGAGGCTGCGACTGCCCTCAGGAAAAGGACTGCGACAATAGCTAAAAAAGCTGTCAAATTTCTGTTTGTTAGTTAGTTGTATCGTACTTCCACGTCTTTGCGAGGAGCGAAGCGACGTGGCAAACCGCATCCCCAAAAACATTACGAAAACAAAGATTTTCTATTAGGAGAACGGATTGCCACAACCAGTCTGCGGACTGGTTTCGCAATGACGTGCGTTTTAGGTGAATTGTTCGTTAAACAGAAATTTGTGCAAAAAACAGGAGGTGCTTTGACACCTCCTGAATTTTTATATCAGCCACGCATCAGACGCTTGCGTGCAATGTTGATCGGTCCTTCGGACATATGGTTGATCCAAGCAAGGCTCTTGCCGCAGCCGTAAGCTACGCAGCAATCCGGATCGTCAGCCAGAGTACACTGGATACCGGTGCGCTCGGTCAGCAACTGATCCATACCCCAAAGCTGGCTGCCGCCGCCGGTGAGGGTAATGCCGTTTTCAGCAATATCGCCTACAAGCTCCGGAGAGGTATCCTCCAGCACAGACAGCACCTCGTCAGCAAGCTGACGGGCAGGACGCATCAGAACCTTGTAGATTTCAGAGGACAAAAGTTGCACTTCCCGGGGCATACCGGTTTTGGCATCCCGACCCTTAACCAGCATGGAAGTGTCCTCCTGACGGGGATATACGCAGCCGATCTGGATCTTGATCTCCTCGGCGGTAACCTGACCGATAATGATGCCGTGCTCCCGTCGAATATAACGGGCGATGGCCTCGTCAAAGGCGATGCCGGCGATCTTTATGGAAGAGGATACTGCAATATCGTTCATAGACAGCACTGCAATATCTGTTGTGCCGCCGCCGATATCCACCACCATATGACCGTTGGGACCGCTGATGTCTAAGTTTGCACCCAGCGCAGCAGCGAGGGGCTCTTCGATCAAATACACACGGCGAGCGCCGGCTTCAATGGCGGCGTTGATCACTGTCCGTTCCTCAACCTCAGTCACACCGCTGGGGACGCAAATAACCACTCTGGGCTTAGGTGTGAACAAAGAAGCTTTGGTGGCTGAGCGGAACAAGGTCTGCAGCATTTTAACAGTCATTTCGTGATCGGAAACCACACCGTCCTTCAGCGGATGCATTGCCACCACGTTGCCGGGTGTCCGGCCCAGCATATTCCGGGCAGCTGCACCTACCTGCAGGACCTTTCCGGTGTTCTTATCCATAGCAACCACAGAGGGCTCGCGGATCACAATGCCGTTATTGTCGGAATAAATCAGCACATTGGAAGTACCCAGGTCCACACCCAGGTCGTTGGAAAGAAGTTGCATAGTATCACCTACATATGTTTATTTATGTTCTTTTATTGTGGCTGGCAACTGCCAGAACAGCCAAATTTACCTCGGTCGCGCCGGCAGTCAGCAGAACTCTTGCACACTCACTGGCAGTGGCACCGGTGGTGAGGATATCGTCCAGAAGCAGCACCCGCTTGCCTGCAAATTGAGAGATGTTTACCGGCTTGTAAGCGCCCAGAACATTTGCCCGTCGCCGGGATGCATCCGGAATGCCGGACTGGGGCGGTGTGTTGCGGATCTTTTTCAGTGTATGAACAGGCTCTACATTTAGCTCCTGACCCAAAGCATCCGCAAGAAGCTTTACCTGATCATAGCCCCGCTTCAAACGGCGAAGCGGTCCGACCGGGACCCAGGTCAGCACATCAAAGCTGTCTAAGCCTTCCGTCTGCAGCTTGATAGCAAGTATCCTTGCATAAGCAGATACATAATGGCGCTTGTTTCCGAACTTGTAACGCAGAATACTTGACCGCACATTATCCTTATAATACCACACACCGGTCCATCGTGCAACAAAAGATGGCTTAAATTTTATTTTTGTGAAATTTTCTGTATTAGTCCGGCAGCTATGGCACAGATCGGTCTGCTGATCCGGCAGCAAACACCGACAGAGGACGCATTTGGGAGGAAACAGAAAACGCAAGAGTCTATCCGTCATTTACAGTCCCTTTCCTGCAAACGCAGCTTCAGCCC
>JAZQDL010000111.1:0-10608 GCA_045546835.1 Faecousia sp. | reverse complement strand
TGTGAGGGTATTATAACAGACCCAAAAGGAAAATTCAAGCACCTTTTGTCGGCAAGATATCGCACACGTAGGGCTCTGGCAGCATTCCCGGATAATGGTTTCCACATCTTTAAACGGTCCGAAAGGCTTTTCTTCCCCAAGATCCTTACGCCAAAAAAAGGGGGGGACAGAACAAGAATACTGCCAGCTTTGTGTCTACAGACCAGGGCAGGTGAACAGTCACAGTCTTTTCGCCCGCGCCCAGGGTAACCGACTGAATTTACTCCAATGTCAGTTTCATATTTTCTCCTCTTTTTACATTGCCGATAAGCTTATCCCCTTGAAACATCTCTAAGCAGTTTTTCAGTTGACAATTGTTTGCGCAGATTAGAACGAATTGTCGATATATTGCTACGCAATTCGATATTTTTGCCTGACGGCAAAATCGATATATTTTCCTTCCAGAAAATTCGATATGATCTAAATCCCCACACGCCCAGCAGGGCATATCGAGTGCGTAGCACATATCGAACACCAACGGTGTATATCGAAAATTCCGCAGGGATTTATATCGATAACAATGGTGTGTTCAAAATTGAACACACCATTGTTTATTTAGCCCAGGCGACGCTCCTTGAGGGTCTCAAACTCCTCATAGGTTATACCCTGGAATGCCTGTATTGCATTGACGCCGCCACAGCCGCTCATCGGACCGGTGTGGTCTGTGCCGCCGCAGCGGTACAGCTTGAAGGTATCCGCGGCTTCTGCCGCCAGATAGGCTGTATTCTCATACAAATTCGGATGAGAGACTTCAATGCCGTTGAGACCGTAGCTAACCAGCTTTTCCACCAGATAGGTCTGCTTCCGAGGATGGGCTAGGGCGATCACACCGCCTGCCTTGCGGACTGTGCGGATAACGCGCTCCGCATCCACCAAGGGCAGCTCCATCGCCTTTGCCTCCGGACACTTGAACAGTGTCCAGTAGAAATTCTTCCAGTCAAAATTGTCAGGTATGCATTTCTTTGCCTTCAAAGTGTTTTTGATGGTGTCAACACAAATCCAGGTGCCTTCCTCACAGCGATCCAGCACATCCTGGAACGTGATACCGCCATACATACCCATTTGGAGGCCCTTCTCAAATCGAGCCTTCGCTACATCTCTGGCAAAATCACAGCGTTCCTTAATGTATGCCCGGATTCCGGGGTCATTCTGGTCGAAATCCAAAGCCACCAGATGCAGTTCCAGACCGTCCTCCGTACCGTAGAATTCCACGCCGGAAATAGCCGCAATGCCCTCTGCCTCTGCCGCACGCATCAGCCGCTGGCAGCCACCGTCGGTCTCGTGGTCGGTCAATGCCAAAGCACCGTAGCCCAGGGATTTGCCGATGAGCACCAGCTGCTCTGGGGTAAACTGTGCATCGGAAAAAGTAGAATGTAAATGACAGTTTGCGTATTTCATATATTTCTCCCTATTAACCCAGCTTCTCCAGCAATTCGTGATGCACTTCGTCCATCAGTGCCGGGGAGTCTGTATAGTCATCAAAGGTGCGGCATACTTTCTCTACCAGCGTTTGCGCAACCGCAGGATCCTTTTCCTCCAGCATCTTCAGCAGCTCATAATCGCAGGCTGCTGCCCGCTGCAGATGACCGCGAACACCGTACTCCGGCTTACCCTCGCCGGGGTAAACCACAAAGCCATTTCCGGGAGGCATACCGTTACACACATTGCTGGGATATACTGTATCCTCCTGGAATTTTTCTGTATGGCGATGATAGCCCCAATGCAAAAATCCGGTAAAGCCATACTTGACGCACATCCACAAAGGCAAGCGGCTGGCTGTCAGGGGCAGGTCCAGCACCCGGTTCATCGTCTTGCCTGCAGGGAAGCCGCAGGTATACACCCACATTTCCTCCCCCAGCTCCTGCAGATACTGATGCTCTGCCAGATACTTTTCATAATAAGCCTGCTTGACTACCCAAATATCCAGCGCACCGCTGATATCCGGTGTCTCCACAGGGTCATTGATGGTCACACCGGGCATCATCTTCCGGCAGATCGCACCCATTGTGCGGTATGCCAGAGAGTTTGCAACCTGAGGCTCATCCACCATACATTGCTGATAAACCTTCTGCCAGCCGTTTCGCTCCACACATTCCTGTGCTCTTGCAAAATACAGCTTCATTTGGCGATAGCCCTCTACTGAGGTCACACCCACATCCCGATCCCACAGGAAATAGATCTCGTCCTCATCCCAAACCTTCCAGCGGGCAATAAAGCCACCGAGAATGTAACGGAAGCCCTTTTTCAGCGCAAAATTGCCTTCCTGCTCTGCGTGGGTAAAGTCAAAGTCGATCACCTTGCCCTGTTCGTCCAAAACAGGTTCACCGGCAGGAATCATATACACATCGTTACGCATATCCCGCTGGTTGTCCATATACCGGTCCAGGATCTCAAAGTATTCCTTTGAGAACATTTCCACGCCGTGATCTCTTGCCATAAAGTAGGGATAGATCCAGTTGATCATCCGCAGCTTGGCATTCTCCAGCTTGGGTACCTGTGTCCGGTAAATTTTCAGAGATACAGGAACTTCCAGCAGCTCCTGTCCGATCTGCAGGGTGACCGTTCCTGTATGGATACCCACCGGGGCATCCATCGCCACATTCAGCCGCACATAAAATGCGCCCCGGCCTGCCTTAAGCTTGCCATCTTCCGGCAAATAGGTAATGTCGTACACATAAAAAGGTGCCTGGCGGGTAACGAAATCCTTGACTTCCTCATAATCCAGGGTAGTGCCCAAAGCCTTGCCGCTGTTCCGGTTAACACAGGCAGGCATCAGCTGATATACCACTGCATCACAGCCAAGACCCTCTGTGGTGACAGACAGGATTTCCCCCTCTGCAAGCTCCAGATCGGTCAGCACCTGAAAGCACACATCGGCATTTCTGGCGCAGAACAGCTCTGCTTTTCCCTGCTTTTCGATCTGACTGTCAGGGTATACCCATTCATTCTCTGAAAAAATCTGATATTTCATATTACTCACCAATAATCATAACCTGCACAGTTCTTGTTCTGCCCCGGGTCTGATCCCAATCGATAAAGTGAATTCTGCCGAATTCGCCCAGGTCCATTTCTCCGTCCACTGCCACGATGGTCACATTGCGGCCGATCACAGAAGAACGCAGGTGGGCGTCCGTATTATGGCAGCCAAAGTTGTCCTCTCCGTGCTCCTCTGCAAATACTAGTGCCTTGGGGCCGGGGTGCAGATACTGACCCTCGTAACGGCAGGTAGGCATCCACTCTTCAAAAGCGTTTACCAGATCCTGCTGCAAAGTTTCCAGTCCGGTCATGGACATATCGAAGGCGCACTCCTGGGTAATGACTGAGCAGGTGGTATGGTGGGAATAGACCACCACGATGCCGTCCTTCATTTTAGAGGCTGCGAAAATCTCCTTGACCTTGTCGGTCACATCGTGGAAGGATACCGCACGGTGGCGGCTTTCCAGCTTGAATGACTCTTTATAAATCATATTAAGCCTCCTGTTTCTTCAGATCGTCTGCTGCCCGGCGGGTAGCGGCGATCATTTCGTCGATCATTGCGATGGGGTCTTCTGCGTTCATAATGCCGGAAGCTGCGCCTGCTGCCTCAGAGCCAGCCATAATAAAGTCATAGACCTGCTGACCGTTGGTAATGCCAGCCGCCTGCTCCACCATAATGTCCGGATAGATCTCCTTAATCACCTTAATGGAGTCCTTTACATAAGCCATAGGGCTGACGCCGTTGCCGCCGCCGATGATCTCAGAAGGCTCGGGATTGATAATATCCGGATGGAGCTGTGCAATTGCCTTGGCTTCTGCCAGAGTATCGGCACAGGCAAATACCAGCATATCCAGCTCTCTTGCCCGGTCGATCACTGCCTTCATCTGAGGCAGGCTCATAGGCTTTTCGCAGTGGTTGATCACCACACCCTGTGCGCCCGCTGCCTTCAGACCCTCCGGCAGAATATCTGCCATGCCCCGTCCGGGGCGTAGGGTGTCCATATAAGGCGCAAGGACGATCAAATTCTTTGTGTGTTCACAAACTCTGCGGATTTCGATAGGTGAGCAAATAAACAGCACATCAATGTCATATTTTTCTGCTGCCTTGTCTGCAGCAATGGCATACTCCAGCAGGGTATCACCGTATACATAGTTCTTTGTGCCCACTTCAAAATAAGGCACACGAATGGTTGGTTTCATTCCGATTTTACTCCTTTTATTCGCCGTAGATGTTCTTGCGAGCCTGCTCTACCATCCGCTCGGCATTGTTGCACATAATGTCCTCGATGTCCTCCCGGGTCAGTCCCAGGGTTTTTGCTGCCCGCTTAAATGCCAGCAATTCCTCATATGCAAAGAAGGTGATCTTTTCAGCTTCCTCAGCAGATACCTCACGCAAATGGGAGTCCTGAGAAGGATCGCCGTACAGTCCAGGGGGGATCAGATTGATATACGTACCGTTTTCCTCAATCCGGTGGGTACGCATACGCAGGACCGGCAGATCCAAGCCGAACATCACATTCTTCGGACCGGCACTACGGATCACTTCTGTAATTGCGTGCTCACAGCAGTTGGCGCAGAAATCATACATCAGATCGGGAGCCTGCTCCAGCTGGGTAAATGCATCACCGATATCCCCTGCGGTATAGGCGCGTCCAACGTGTGCAACGACCAGCAAAATACGGGGGAAATCACGCTTGATCTCCAAGATCTGCTGAATGTTGACAGGGTCCTTCAGGCGACCGTGTCTGGGGATATGCAGCATACAAATGCCGCCCATTTCATTGAGTCGCTCCAGCTGATGCCGGGGGAAAAAGTCATAAATGCGGATTTCTGCCTCGGGTATATACTTAGGCGACAGATCCAAATAGGATTTCAGTCCCAAAAATCCGCCCTTACGGATCTCTTCTTCGATCTGATCCGCAGATTGATTGGGGTGAGAAAAATACAGTGCCGGAAATCCGGACTGCTTTGACGCATCCGATACATATTGGTTGACTACTTCTTGATGACCTGCACCGGAGAACATTAACGCGCGGCATTCCTTGCCAGGGAAAAACAGACGGTAGGTTTCCTGAAGATCCTCAATGGAATTCTGCTTTGCCACCAGGGAAGGCCAGGTAACGATGCGCTTAACCTCATTCGGATTGATTTTTTCCTCACCGAAGTGAGAAACCAGACTCATATGGACGTGCACATCGAATATCCTGTCCGGAAGAAAATCCCGCAGCTCTTCTTCGTAGATTTTCCGGTCATTGGCGGTAACTTCAAATAATGCCATTTTAACGCTTTCCTTTCTCATTCTTGCAGACCATACACTGCACCAAGTGCAGTAGCACAGGTCTTATATTCTTCATATAACTCTCTAAATTGTCCTGTTTTTTCCGGATCGGGCAGAACTGTCCCGGTGGAAACAGCCATTTTGCGATAGCCTTCTGATGTGCCGGAGAAAACACCGCTTCCCACACCCGCAAGAATTGCCGCACCTACACAGGCCAGATCCGGTGCTTCCGGGATCCGTACCGGCAAGCCGGAAATATCGGCAACCATCTGTCGCCACAAAGGACTTTTGGCTGCGCCGCCGCTGAGGATCAGTCCTTCCTCCGACGGCTGTGCCGCAAATCGCTCCATTGCCCAGAGAATCTGGAACACGACCCCTTCCATAACAGCTCTTGCCATATGGAAGCGGTTATGGGACAGATCCAGACCCACAAAGGAACCTCTTGTAAACTGTTTGTCTTCCACAGTTTTTCCGGTAAAGGGATAGAAAAACAAGCCGTCCTCTGCTGCTTTGCACTTTGCCGCTTCCTCATTGATCTGTTCGTAGGAAATATCACAAAGATTTTTACGCAGCCAATCAAGGCAAACGCCACCGGAGGACAGGGACCATAATGAGCCCCATTTGTCTTCGCAGGCAGCCACTGACTGTGCAAGTCCAGACTGAAAGTCCGGCTTGCCGCCGATGGCGGTAACCACCCAGCAAGTACCGGAGCCGATGAGGATATCTCCGTCATTGACTGCACCTGCGCCCAGCGCCACTGCATACTGATCGTGGGCACCGGAAACCAGCACGCAATCGGTGCTAAGTCCCAGCTCCTTTGCCGCATCCGGTGTCAGCTTTCCAATGATCTTTCCGGAGGGAATGATCCGGGGCAGCTGCTCCGGACTGATCCCCGCAAACTGCAGCAGCTGAGGATCATATTCCCCCGCTGTGATGTCGCCCAACTGGTTGATGCCCATATTGGACAGATCCAGGGCAGCGATCCCTGTCATTTTGTAAGCAATATAGTCGGGAACAGACAAAAACATTGCGGTTTTGCGGAAATTCTCCGGCTCATTGTCCCGCATCCAGCGGATCTGCAGGGCATTCATACCCCTGCCCAGATTCCAGCCGGTCTTGTGATACATCAATTCCCACGGACCGACTTCCTCCAAAAACTGCTCTCGCTGCGCTTCGCAGCGGATATCATTCCACACGATCGCCGGACGGACAGGCTGATACTGCGCATCCACTGGCACCATTGTGCCACCCTGCACACTCAGGCTGATGCCCGCCACCGCTTGAGCGATCTGGGGGTCTGAGCAGGTTTGGTGTACGGTATCTACAACAGCGTTCCACCAATCCAGAGGGTCTTGCTCCCGCCAGCCCACATTGGGCGTGTGTGTCACATAACCCTGATAGGCGTGGGCAACACAGTTTCCGTTTTCAGAAAAGAGCATCGTCTTTGTGCCGGTCGTTCCCACATCGATACCAAGCAGATACTTTTCCATTTCTTACTCCTTACGCGGTTACCAGCTGACCGTCCTTTGCCACCAGCTTGCCTTCTAAAAACACAGATTTTACATTGATCATATCGTCAATAATGATCAGATTTGCCTTTTTGCCTGGTTCCAGACTGCCCACCTGATCATCGATTCCCAGCAGCTTTGCCGGATTCAGGGATGCCATACGAATGGCGTGGCAAATACCGTAGCCACTGTGTGCCATCAGGTTGCGGCAGGCATTTTCCAATGTCAGATGGCTGCCTGCCAGATGACCTTCATAGTCATAGTTCAAGTCCGGACCGTACAAAATGCCGTCTGCCTCGTTATTGGTATAGTGATCCTTGTCTGCCATATGGTCTGTGATCAGAATGATCCGCTCCACACCCTTTGTGCGGACGACCATCCGGATCAGCTCCGGATCCACGTGGATGCCGTTCTCATCGCAGATCAGCTCCACATAAATATCCGGATCGTAAAGTGCAAACTCATCACAGCCAGCGCCCATGGTTCCCTGGGCGCGTCCCGGTGCTTTACCGGAGTCATTGTGATGGGTCTGCAGCGCAATGCCGTACTTTTTCACCTTCCGGCACTGAGCAGCAGTGGCACAGGAATGTCCCATTGTAAAGATCGCATTGGGGTCCAGCTTTTTCACATCCTGCATAAACTGTTCGATGCCCGGACGCGCGGGGTCAATTGCCCAAATTTTAGCAAAGCCTGTCATCGCCTCGATCAGGGGCTTATATTCCTGTTCATCGATAGGGCCGCCCCACAGGATGTACTTTTGATTGCTTCCCAAGCCGCTCATATACGGACCTTCCATATATAAGCCGCCAATGACACTGCCCACAGGTGTTTGCGTGGCTTTTTTCAGCTTTTCCAAGCCATTTTGCATTTCCTCGCAGGAAAGATTGCAATAAAAGGTGGGCAGCACCGTTGTCTGACCGTGTTTCAGGAAAAATTCACAGCAGTGTACAGGATCCTCGTGGAACAGGTAATTGCAGCCACCGTGATTGTGAATGTCGATCAGTCCCGGTGCAGTATAACAGCCTTTGGCATCGATGATTACTGCATCCGGTGCAATCTCCACCTCCGATGCTTTTCCCATCTGCAGAATAACACCGTCCCGGAAGGTGATCACACCGTCATAGATAATGCTGTCTTCCAGTATCAGGTTTGTGTTAATGATTGCATACATACGGATTCCTCCCCACCTTGCTGACAAAGTCGCTATATTTTGGCTTTAGCAACCTGCCTTGCAAATTTTTATCTTACATACCATAGCCGTAAGACCAGCTGGCAAAAGGCGTTGCAATGCCCTCGGATACATAACAGGTTCCCTTGCCCAGACGCATAATGGATGCGGGGCATTCCATAGAAATCGGTCCGTACAGCTCAAGGCGAGATACCATTCTCTGCCAGGAGCTTCCGTCGGGATATACAAAGTTGTGCAGCTCTACGCGCTCCTTGGCGTGCATCACATCCCGGGGACCGATGGTTGCGGAACGGGGAGGCACTGCCCAAACGTCGCCGGATGCACCCATAGGGGAGAACAGAGAGTTCTCGCACACAGTCAGAGGGATCTGTGTAGCGATCCGGGAGCCCAAGGTCAGGAATTCTTCCAAGTTTTCTGCCTTGAATTCCTCGCATCTGGGGTCGATAAAGGCAGTATGTCCGGGCCAGCCGGTTGCAGAATAGATCACATCTACACCGCCGCCGGTGATCTCGTCGATCATATCGGAATATACATTATCGCCCTTATTTTCATTGTTGTGGGTATGCCAATGATCCACAGGAGGACGCAGGTCTTCCCGGATCTTGCCGTAAAAATGGTTCATAAAGGAATAGCCCAGGCCTGCGCCGTAGGTAAGGGGCGCTACATTGCCATCCTCATCTGCCCATTCATCCATTGCAAAGGCGTGGACATTGCGGGCAGACACATTAAACTTATTAAGCATCTCGGCAACTGCGCCATAGGCATCAGGCCACTGATTGGGGCAGATCATGGAGAAGGGCTTGTCCTCCAGATCGCTCATCAGAATTCGGTAGAACATATCCTGCACCATATGTAAAGTAGGATTGAGAACCACCTTTACAGAGTAACCGTTTTCGTTGGTATACTCCATATCCTCGCGCTTAATATTGCGCACCCGCTCCAGCTCCTCCAGGGGAAGCTCGCTGTGCGGCAGCCAGGAAGCCGGCTTAAAACGAAATTCATCATAAAGTCCCATAGTTATTAACCATCCTTTGTTTTATTTTTCGGTATGCCGATGCTTTTTTTTGCAGCAAAACCACATATTGCCGCATTTTCTAAGCTTGACATCCTTATAACCTTAGAGTATATTATATTAAACCACAAATCAATGTGATTTTAGACGGAGGATTTGTAATTTTGGACGCAATTTATAACTGCTATGAAGTAAATTATCCTTTTCAGATCAAATGCTTCCGCGCCTTGTGTGAACATCGCTGGGATGAAAACCACTTGTTTACAGGTGAGGCCCACGATTTTTGGGAATTCTCCCTAGTTCTGGAGGGAGAATATGAGGCTGTGGGCAACACCAACATAAACCGTTTGTCGCCCGGTTGCTTTGTGGCATCTCCTCCGATGATGTTCCACAGCAGCCGCAGCATTGGTCCCCGCTGCCATGTTCTGAATTTCTGCCTTGAGACCACCGGCAATTTCCCGGAAAAGCTCGCAGCGGGCATTTTTCATCTGTCCACCGTGGAGATCAACGAGCTGTCGGGTATTTTCTACCGTCTTCGGGATGCTTACGCACAAGAGCCTCCCGATGAATATCTGGGTGCGGAAGCCACCCACGCCCTGTCTTCCTTTATTATGCGGCTATGCAGGAATCATACACCCCACAATGTGCAAAGTGACTCCCGCGCCAGCCAGCTGTATCAGCAAGTGATCGAAGCGATGCAGCAGGCGCTCTATGACAACCTGTCCATTCAGGAAATCGCCCAAAAAAATGCTATAAGCACCACAACGATCAAGGAGCTGTTTCGCAAATATGCCGGCGTTGGCCCTAAAAAATATTACTCCGAAATGCGCGGAATCGAGGCGCTCCGTTTGCTTTCCGAAGGAATAAATATTTCTGAAATTACCGAAAAAATGAATTACTCGTCAGTGGGCTATTTTACCAATGTGTTTAAAAAACAATTCGGGATGCCTCCCAGCCAATATCGCAAACAGCAAACCGCAGCAGAAAAAGCCGATTCGTAAAAACCTTACCTATAAAACATCCCCGCAAAATCAGAAATGATTTGGGCGGAGCACCACAGTGATAAATTGCCTATAAATGGCGTTTATTCCCACCAATCTGCGCCCCAAATGCTCGAAATACACAAAGTATTTCTGCGCTTTTTGCCTTGATTGGCAGAAAGCTCCACCATTTATAGGTTCTAAGCAGTTTTGAGGTGGTAACTCTTTCGTTTAACAAACAACAAAATTCCCGGAATGCTGACGCATTTCGGGAATTTTTTGTGCAGTTAAAGGGAAAAGGGACCGTTCAAAACCATTTTATCACTATGGTACTCCGCCCTTTGCGGGGGTTTTATCAGATTCTTGCAACGCCGGAGGCACGGGCTGCTTCGGCAACTGCCTTGGCAACGGCTGCACCCACTCTGGGGTCGAATGCCTTGGGGATGATGTAATCCTCGCTCAGCTCCTCGTCGGAGATCAGGTTGGCCAGAGCCATAGCGGCTGCCATCTTCATCTCCTCGTTGATGTCAGAAGCACGGACATCGAAGGTGCCACGGAAGATGCCAGGGAATGCCAGGACGTTATTGACCTGGTTGGGGAAGTCGGAACGGCCGGTGGAGATCACA
>JAZQDL010000110.1:0-1960 GCA_045546835.1 Faecousia sp. | reverse complement strand
TGTTTTGCAGCTGGAACTGCTTGGGGGAAATGCCGTACATTTTCTTGAATTTCACGCAGAAATAGTTGCTGTCTCCGAAGCCGCATTCGGTGGCGATCTGGGCGATGCTGCCCTCCCGCTTTTGCTTAAGTAACTGCTCTGCGTGCTGCAGGCGGAGAAGGTTTAAGTACTCCCGGAAGCCGAAGCCGGTCTCCCTCTTGAAAAGCCGGGAAAAATGCTCCGGACTGACCGCGGAAAACTTCGCCATTTCCTCCAATGTCACATCGGAAGAAAAATGCTTTTGCAGGTAATCCGCTGCCCGGGTCACCGTTTCATTTCCCTCCTGAGAGGCGGTATAGGCATTGGGATTTCGGGCAAGGAAAATAAAAAGCTGCTTCATCAGACAGTAGATAGACTCCTCGCTCCACCGGTCGGGACGGGTATATTCCTTTTCAATTGCCAGCAAGATCTTATGGATCTCCCCGGAGATCTTGGGATTACGGTACAAATGGCAGGCGGGCACTGCTGCGGTGGGAATGAACCGGCGGGAGCAGTTGATCAGCAGCCGGGCGTGGTGGGTGTCCTTATAGGATGTGTTATGGATCACGCCGTCCGGGATCAGCACCAGATCCCCCGGCTGGAGCCGGTAAGACCGGCCGCCGATGAAGAATTCACAAGTGCCTTCCGTGATGAAATAGATCTCAAACAGATTGTGATAATGGGTGGGACAAAACAGCTCCGCCTCTTCATCCGGCTGGGTGTTCCGGTGCAGGGTAAAGTACTGGTCGTCTGCAAATTTAATATATTCCATAATCTTTCCTCCAGTGCTACTATTATTATAAGAGTTGACATCAAAAAAATCAAGATTTTTCCAGCGGATAATCAAAATTTTTAAGGTTTTGGGCAGGCATTGGCGCTATAATGATAGCATACCGAAATACCGGCACTGCCGGAAACAGAAAGGAACTATTATTATGGAAAAGATTATTCAGTTTGGTGAGGGTGGCTTCCTGCGCGGATTTGTGGATTGGATGATCCAGATCTGCAACGAAAAGACCGATTTCGACGGCGAAGTGGTTGTGGTTCAGCCCATCGCCAAGGGTATGTGCGACGTTCTGGCAGAGACCGACTGCAACTACACCCACGTTTGCCAGGGTCTGGAAGGCGTAGAGGAGAAGTGGGTTACCTGTCTGAGCCGCTGCGTCAAGCCTTACGACGATTTTGATGCTTACATCGCTCTGGCTGAAAATCCCAACTTCCGTTTCATCGTATCCAACACCACCGAGGCCGGCATCTGCTTCGACGACCGTGACAGCATCACCGACCGTCCCGCTTCCAGCTTCCCCGGCAAGCTGACACAGCTTTTAAAGCGCCGCTTTGAGCTGGGCCTGCCCGGCTTCGTGTTCCTGCCCTGTGAGCTGACCGACCGCAACGGTGACCTGCTGAAAAAGTGTGTCCTGCAGTATGCTGACCTGTGGGATCTGGGCGCTGACTTTAAAAACTGGATCGAGACCGAGAACATCTTCTGCTGCACTCTGGTGGACCGGATCAACACCGGCTTCCCCGGCGGCGAGGAGAAGATGCGCAACACCTCCGAGTACTTCCATCTGTGGGTCATCGAAGGCTATGCTGACCTGTGCAAGGAGTTCCCCCTGGATAAGTGCGGCCTGAATGTGATCGTTACCGACCAGCTGGAGCGCTACCGCACCCGTAAGGTCCGCATCCTCAACGGCGCTCATACCTCCACTATTCCCTACGCCCTTCTCAACGGCGTTCAGACTGTTGCTGAGTGTATGGAAGATCCCGAGATCAGCGAGCATATGAGAAAGTGCATCTTCGAGGAGATCATCCCCACGCTGGATCTGCCCGAAGCAGAGCTGGTCAGCTACGCAAACGATGTGATCACCCGCTTCAAGAACCCCTACATCAAGCACTTCTGCACCTCTATCGCCCTGAACTCCGTCAGCAAGTTCCAGGTTCG
>JAZQDL010000109.1:0-4229 GCA_045546835.1 Faecousia sp. | reverse complement strand
GCGCAAAGCCGTTCCCGCTTATGGATGTCTTTTTCGTTCATCAGCTGCTTTTGCCGCATTAAATCGCACATTTGCAGATCGGACTTGCACATTTTCTTCAGGGAGTTTGAGAGATTGCTGCCCACCTGCTTGTGGGTGTAGAGCTTCTTGGGATTTTTCACGAACCGGGTGCCCTGATCCAGCATCAAAAGCCACAGAAACAGATCGTCTGAGCCGTTGGCAGTCAGAGGATTATCCAGCCATTTTTCCGGAATGGCCTTCTTACGGATCAGCGCCTGACCGGGGGAAACGATCTGGTTTGCAGCCTTCAGATAGAAACACTTTCCATTGATCAGGCTCATTTTCAGCCTGTCCCGGTAAATGGGCTTATGGCCGGTGTCAAATTCTTTAATACCGTTGCAAATAACAGCATCCCCGTCGCCCAGAACCTCATACTGGGAAAGGAGAAAATCGTTTGAGAGCTGATCATCCTGATCTAAAATGGTGATCAGTTCGCCTGCGGCTTCCCGGATGGCAATGGCACGGCTTTTGTGGATGCCGTAATTTTCCGGATTGGTGATGGTACGGCACTGAAAATGCAGCCCCTCCGTTTCCGGCAAAGCCAGTGCCTCCCAGGGGCTGTCGTTGACCAGCAGATATTCCACCTGCAGGTCCGGGTAAACTTTTTGCAAAGTTAAGGTATTTGCTTCAATCATAGAAAAGAGCTGCGGGAGATACTCATTTCCGTTGTAGGTAGTCGTTATGACAGAAAACATAGCGATTCCTCATTTTTCTTATGTTATTTCTCTGATTAGAACAGATCCTTCAGCAGATCGCAGAAATTGCGGTTAAATGTTTCGTTGTTGCTGGCGTATCCGCCGGACAATTTGGCGACCTTTTCATCGTAATTTGCGATAACATCGCCCAGCTGATCCATATCCTCTACTAACAGAATGTTCTTCTGGCGCTTTTGCACCTCTGTGCAGAAGGAAACCTGATGATCGTTCACGTGTTCTCCGTACTTTTCCTGACGGGGTACGACCACAGGGATCTTACCCACCTGCAAGGGCATAATAAAACTGGACGGACCGCCGTGGGTAATGACGATCCGGGCAGAAGCCACATTTTTCACCATATCGCTGTAGGGAAGAAGCTTGCTCCAGGTGCAGTGTTTAGGCACATAGGTGCTGTAACCGGTCTGGATGATCACATCCTCGTCGATCACACCCTTGCCCTTCAGTTCATCGATGGCGGAAACAAGCCGGTCAAAGGGCTGCTCGTGGGTTCCCACAGTCACAAAGATCATAAGCCGCCTCCTAGAAAATACTGCCAAGGTTAATTGCCTTGGGGTAGACCTGCTTCATTTCCTCCCACTGGACGATGAATTTGTCCGTAACAGGGTAGACTAATTTTCCGGTCAGGGTAGGGGCATCGATCCGGTCGAATACCTCAATATAAACAGTCTTTGCCCCAAACAGCTTTCCCAGATAGAAGAAGGGGACTGCCACAGCCGCACCGGAGGAAACGATCAGATCCGGCTTTTCCTTGCGCAGAAGCCTCCAGGCAAGAAAGGTGTTCCGGATCAGGTTTTTCAGGTTGCGGTTGGTGGGGAAGTAGCAGGGGAACATCCGTTCACCCTCCAAAAGACTTCTGGCGTCTTCCTTGTCAAAGGTGACCCAGAACCGCTCCTGATCCTGCCAGAAGGGCTTAAGCATATACAGATGGGTCAGATGACCGCCGGAAGAGCCAACCAAGCAAACTTTCATTGCTTTTTCCTCTCAGAATTGAAATGTTTCTCCAAGTCCCAGCCACTTCTGGTCTTTTTCGGAAAGGTTCAGAGGTGTGCCATCGGACAGGGAGTAACCCTCTGCAGAAGCAGAGCCGCAATAGCTGCCCATAACCTCCGGCCACTGAATGCCGATAGCGGGATCATTCCAAGCCAGACCACCCTCGTCGTTTGCATGATAGAAATCGTCACATTTATAGCAGAATTCTGCGGTGTCTGTGAGCACCAGAAAACCGTGAGCAAAGCCCTTGGGAATCAGAAACTGCTTTTTGTTTTCCTCGCTTAGCAGTACGCCGTACCACTTTCCATAGGTGGCAGAGCCGGAGCGCAGGTCCACAGCCACATCAAAAACACTGCCCTTAATGGCACGAACCAGCTTGGTCTGGGGATACTGCTTCTGGAAGTGCAGACCCCGCAGCACACCCTTGGTGGACATAGACTGGTTGTCCTGCACAAAGGGAATGTTCAGACCTGCTTCCTCCATATCCCGCTGAGAATAGGTTTCCATAAAGTAGCCACGGTTGTCACCGTGAACTGCGGGGGTGATCACGCACAGACCTTCAATACCGCCTACATTCTTTTCTACTGTAATCTGACCCATAATTATGCCTCGATTTCTTTTAAATAGCGCGCCAGCGCGTCCTGCCAGTCAGGCAGAGGTGTAAAGCCGTTTTTCGTAAGCTTGGATTTATCCAGCCGACTGTTAAAGGGGCGGGCTGCCTTACTTAGTCCGTATTCTTCGGTTGTTACGGGGGTGACGGTCATATTCTTACCAGCCTGACGGAAGATCTCGCAGGCAAAGTCGTACCAGGAGATGTAGCCGCCCTCGTTGGTGGCGTGGTAGTAGCCGTACTTTTCCGTTTCTACCATATCCACCAGAAGTCTGGACAGGTCCAGGGTGTAGGTGGGGGTGCCGATCTGGTCGTTAACAACCCGCAAGGCATCATACTTTTCCGAAAGCTTCAGCATTGTTTTAATAAAGTTGTTGCCGTTCAAACCAAAGACCCAGGCAATGCGAACAATAAAGAACTTATCTAAAGTGTTTGCTACTGCCAGTTCGCCGTCCAGCTTACTTTGTCCGTAGACATTCAGGGGGGCATAGTCCTTGCAGTCCGGGTCCCAGGGGGTCTGGCCCTGACCGTTAAACACATAGTCCGTGGAGATATACATCATCTTGCAGCCCGCTTCCTTGCAGGCGCTTGCAATATTCTGGGTGCCGCCGCCGTTGATGGCGCGAACCTTTTCCTGCTTATCTTCATCCTCGGCAAGATCCACAGCTGTCCACGCGGCGCAGTGGATCACTGCGTCGGGCTTTATCTGACAGATGGCTTGCTTTACAGCCTCTGCATCTGTAATGTCCAGAGAAACATAGGGCATGGCGCATACACTAGAGCCGTCTTGTACGCCACTGTACTCCGGGGCAATATCGCTGCCGATTCCCTCGTAGCCGCGCCCTGCCAGCTCGTTCATCACATCGTGACCCAGCTGACCGGCAACACCGGTAACAAAAACCTTCATAAGATCCTCCTTTTGTGAAAAGGGCATAGAAACACTTATAATTATTATGCGTATTATAACCCATTCCACACAGGATGTCAACACAGGGCGACAAAGCACGCGCCTGGGCACGCGCGTCGAATTTCTGTTTGACAGTCTGTTGAGGCGACGCACCAATGGCTCCCTTGTGTAAAGGGAGCTGTCAGCGAAGCTGACTGAGGGATTGTCAATGATCGATACAGAACAACCCCTCCGTCAAAAATCGGTTTCGAAGAGCCGATTTTTGCCACCTCCCCTTACACAGGGGAGGCTTTCTTCGTTTTCGCCTATTGGCGAGAACGATGTGCGATGCAACACACCGTCAAACAGATATTTGATAAAATGGCAGGGAGCGCATTACGCGTTCCCCGCTAAATTGATAGCATATTGGATTTTCTACTAACACACAGAACCGTCTCCTTGCCCTACGCTAAATTGCCTGAAATAAAACGGCAATTACACAAATGATGTGATGGATTAATAAGCACAATGAAGCAATCTTTATCTTTTTGTTATTTTCTTTATTTGCAGAATAGTGCGAAATACATAACAGCGGAATAAGAACTAACGGTACGAACAACAAGAGCAAAATTAACTGAAAATCCGTAAACGGTGGTGTTTCTAAGGGAATACCATTTTTGAATGCTGAACGATATTTACTTACTGCTGAAAGGATACTCCCAATAACAATAAAAACAAACCACAACACAAACCAAAGAGTAGCTCTTTTCTTTTTCATAATACATTGCCCCTGTCTTAGGTGATGCGCCCCATATCATTGTACTCATATTCTATACTATCTCCGTTGCCGTAGTCAAGCGCATCCAGATAATAATTCCGGTCAACAGTATAACGCGTAGGGGCGGCAATCTGCCGCCCGTTCTACTGCTTCTGCATCGAAAAAATTTAACGGGCGGCAGATTGCCGC
>JAZQDL010000108.1:0-6446 GCA_045546835.1 Faecousia sp. | reverse complement strand
CTGGCCGGTGATTATTGAAGAAATAAACATACTGGTTTAGTAGATCCGGAAGGTTCTCAGCCTCAGCCAGACCGTAGTCAAGATACAATTCTTCCTTGATCCAGCCATTTAACGCTTCAATTATTGGATTATCTGTTGGAGTTCCCCCTCGCGACATTGAACGAAGTATGTTATAATGTTCATGGGCGTGGCAAAATGCCCTTGAGGAGTAGACGGCTCCCTGGTCGGTGTGGAAGACTACCTGGGACCTCTGCTCCTCTTTTTTGCCTGCCAAGCTGTTGAGCTTGTCCAGGCAATGGTAATAAGGTTTGTTATCTCCGGCGGTAGGCGAAACGCTGTGAGCGATGATTTCATTGTTAAAAGTATCGACCAATAGTGTCCATTCCCATTGTTTGCCATTGTTCTTAAGTATTGTCATATCTGACACCACGATCTGCAGGGGTGCTTTTGCATTCCAATGGCCTTTTATGAGATTCTCATACTTAATGCTTTCTTCTCCCGGTGGCTTATATCTGCATTTCCTTGCTTTTGACCGAATACCGGCAACTTTGCAGCATTTGTGCGCCAAATTGTCGGAGAAAACCCATCCTGTATTATTAAAAATATTTCTTGCAAGTCGATGATAACCAAGTGAAGGGTGTAACTTATGTTCTTCCTGAAGCAGCTGCGTTAAGAGAATTCGATCCTGCTCATAGCGATTCAGCTTACCTTGCCGTGCTTTCCATTTGTAGTAACCTGAACGGTTGATTCCCATAATCTTGCACAGAAAGTCCACCGGATATTTTACTTTGAGTTCTTCGAGAACTTCGTAGTCTTTCCGCTGCCAGTAACGTACTCCTTGTTTGCACCAACTCCTTCCACCCAATATCCTTTTTTTAACCGAGCAATCTCAACCTCTTGCTTGGCTACCAGCAGCCGCAGACGCTCAACCTCTGACAGTGATTTGCTGCGATGAAGCGCAGCATAGGGGTTACCGTTACGAGGCTCCAGTGCGTCTTCTCCGTCTTGTAGATATCTTTTTACCCAACTGGATACCAGCGCATGACCAATTCCGTACTCTTGCTCTATTTGCCTAACAGAGAGACGGTCTTCCAAATGAAGCCGTATATACTTCATCTTTTCCTCTTTGCTAAACTTTCTGTGTGGTATTCCTTTCTTGCCCATTGTTTCACATCCTTTCCAAATCCATTATACTACGAAAAAAAGTAGACACCCACACTTTTGTGAGTGTCTACTTTTATTTTACAGGTGCAATCCTGAACGGGATGTCGGCTTTCTTCTATTTTGTTGTTCATCGTCTTGCCATAGGCAGAACTTTTTCCCGGAGACAATTTATAAAGCAGTCTAATTCCTCTGTAGTGGTATCTCTGCTGATGGATACCCGGAAAGAACCGTCCATAATCTCCGGTGACAGCTTCATTGATGTCAGCACATGGCTGCGATGTCCTTTGGCACAGGCAGAGCCGGCAGATACACAGATCCCATCCTCCTGCAACAGATTGATGGAGTTCTGGGTGGGTAAACCGGGAATGGAAACAGACAGAATGTGAGGCGCTTCGTGACAGCCGTTGATCACCATACCGTCAAGTTTACATAACTCTGAAACCAAGTACTCCAAATGTTCTTTTTCTCTTGCCGTATCCTGGGTGAAAGTAGGGAAGATGGCACTGCAGGCTGCCGCAAAACCAAAGATAGCCGGTGTTGCCTCTGTTCCGCTGCGATACGCACCCTCCTGACCGCCACCCAGGAGCAGGGCAGGGAAGGATTTCAGACGGGGACTGATATACAATGCACCTGCGCCTTTGGGACCGTGTACCTTGTGGGCGGAGATGCTGATCAGATCTGCACCCAGGCTTTTGGCCTGAAAGGGGATTTTCAGAAAGCCCTGAACCGCATCGGTGTGGAAAAAGGCTTCCGGACAGACCCGGTGGGTCAGCTTTGCCATTTTTGAAATGGGCATCACCGCACCGGTTTCATTGTTGACCATCATTATAGAAACTAAAATGGTATCCTTGCGCAGTGCGGCCTTCAGACTTTCGGCACTGATGCGGCCTTCGCTGTCAGGCTGAAGATAAGTGACCTCATAGCCCTGAGCTTCCAGGTCTTTCATACAGTTCAGAACGGCGTGGTGCTCGATGGCGGTGGTGATAATGTGCTTTCCCCGTTTACCCAGCCGCTTGATCGTTCCGAATATAGCCCAGTTATCCGCTTCTGTGCCACCGGAGGTAAAAAATACCCGATCATTTTCAGCACCCAAAGCAGATGCTACCTGACTGCGGCATATATGGATCTGCCGTGCTGCGTGGATGCCGAAATCGTATTGTGCGCTGGGATTTCCCCATTGCTCCGTCATTGCGTTATGCACTGCCGCAACCGCCTCAGGACAGGGCTTTGTGGTAGCGGAATTGTCCAAATATATCATATTGTTCACGCTTTCGTTGTCACCGGTGTATTTACCGGTACAGTTAATATTAAAATTATTTTCCGACACAGAACCGTTCAAAGATCCGGGCAGTGATATCCTCCCGTACGGTTGCGCCGGTGACCTCACCCATAGCTTCCATGGCAGCTTCAATATCTGTCAGAACAGCATCCGGTGTCAGGCCGGATTTCAGGCTTTCCATTGCCTGAAGCATAGCATCATAGGCTCTGCGAATGGCGTCATATTGCCGGGTGTTTGTCAGAATTGAGCCGTCACAGGGGGTGTTGGATGCAAACATTTCGTTGATGACATCCGATAGCAGCTCCAAACCTTCACCGGTTTTGGTACAAATGGGAATAATGGTCATAAAGGGCAGATCGCTGGGCAAAACCCTGCTGCCCAAATCCGTCTTGTTGATAAGTGCGATGGCGTTTGGCATATCCAGGCACACATCGATCACTGCGTGATCTTCTTCCGTCAGAGGCTGCGAGCCGTCACAGACAAAAATAACAAGATCCGCGTTTTCAGCCTCTTTTTTGGAACGGGCCACACCCATAGCTTCAATTTTGTCATCGGTGTCACGGATACCGGCGGTGTCGATCAGGCGCAGTCTTGTGCCGCCAAGCATAACGGTCTCCTCCACAGTATCCCGGGTAGTGCCGGCGATTTCTGTAACGATCACCCGATCGTATCCGGCAAGGGCGTTAAGCAGACTGGATTTGCCCACATTGGGCTTTCCCACAATGGCTGCCGCTACGCCGTTTTTCAGGATCTTTCCCTGACCGTAGGTCTGCAAAAGCGTATATAGCTCCTTGCCGCAGTCCTTTAATGTCTGGCTGTAATTGTGCAGACCGAAATCTTCAATATCCTCATCGGGATAATCCAGTACGGCGTGAAAATGGCTGCACAGATCTGTCAATGTGTTGTAGATGGGTGTCAGCTTTTTTTGCAGTCTGCCTCCTACCTGACCGGCTGCATTGGCGGCGGCATCGGCCGTTTCAGCCTCGATCAGATCGATAACGGCTTCCGCCTGGGTCAGACCCACCTGACCGTTCATAAATGCCCGTTTGGTAAATTCCCCCCGGTTAGCAGGTCTTGCACCGGCAAGGTACAGAGCTTCCAGTCCTGCAGAGAGTACAGCAGGTGAGCCGTGGCAGTGAAATTCCACAGTATCCTCACCGGTATAACTGTGGGGTCCCCTTGTGTATACGGCCATACATTGATCGATAACTCTGCCTTGCTTATCCTGAAGTGTACCCAGGATCAGCTTGCGGTTGGGTGCTTCCTCCAGGGAATAACCGCTGCTTGCGGTAAAAACCTTCGCTGCAACAGCTGCGCATCCGTTACCGGTCAGTCGGATGATTCCGATGGCGCTGACGGATAAACCGGTGGAAACGGCAGCAATGATATCTGTCATATTTTTAACCTTCCTGTTCTAAAATCTCCAATGCTATTTTGTATTTTTGCTCCCAACGCCGTAAAGCATCGGCATTCGGCTCGTCTATACGGGATGTGTCGCAATTATGATGCAGATCTGCCAGCTTGACAGTCCTGGCGATGGGGTTGGCTTTGATTCTTTTCACATAGGCATAATAATCCGTTCCATCGGCGTGGGTCAGAAGGGCAACAGCATCCACCACTTCGGAAGGAAAGCGCTCTGCAAGATAGGAAAGGGTAATAGGGGTATCTTCCACAACATCGTGAAGCAGCGCAACACAGGTGGTGTATTCGGTGTCCATCTGCTCGGCTAAGTGATACGGGTGAAAAATATAGGGAACACCGCTTTTGTCCAACTGTCCGTGATGGGCGTGGTAGGCAATGCGCATAGCCTCTTTTGTCAGCTTCGTATAGATCACAGTTCGTCACTCCTTTTTTTCTATCATACCACAGAAAATTTCCAAACGCAACGGATAACTCATATTCCCGAAAAATAGGGTCATACTAAACGGGAGGTGGTCTTATGCAGCAACCAAAATACCCGTTTGCGGTAACCCATCAAAATATATGCGCCATATTTCGTGGTGCGGCGGATTTCTTTTCCCGGGAAATTGATTGTGACGGACAGAGGATCTATGCCTATGCCATTGATGGTTTGATTTCAGGCGGTGATATGTCCCAGTATGTGCTAAAGCCGGTACGGGAACTGTTATCCGGAACCAATATGCAGACGATGTACCAAAATGCCCTGCACGGAGATATTTATAATGCAGTTGCTGTGGAAGCCCCAACTTTGGATGATGTGGCAAAAATGCTGGTTAACGGCTTCTGCGTGATACTGTTTCCCGGAGCCGGAGCGATTGCTTATGAGGTAAAGACGCCGGAAAAACGCAGCCCTTCTGCGCCGGAGGTGGAAAACACCGTAAAAGGACCGAAGGATGCTTTTGTGGAAACGGTCCGTTCCAATACAAGCCTTGTCCGCAGACATTTGCGTTCACCGGAATTAAGACTGTATGAAGCCTTGGTGGGGGAAAGATCCCTGACCAATGTGACAGTGGTTTGGGTGGAAGGTATCACAAATCAGGATTATGTAAACCGAATGATCAAAAGGGTGAGCGATATCCATATAGATGGCCTGCTGTCACCGGCTTCTGTGGAGGAGTATGTCACAGGGTCAAGAACTACGGCGTTCCCTCTGGTTCAGTACACGGAAAGAGCTGACCGGTTCTGCCAGGGGATACTTGATGGCAGAGTGGGGCTTCTTGTAGATGGCTTGCCGCTGGGGTATCTTGCACCGGCGGATCTGATGTATCTGATGGAAAGCCCGGAAGACCGGGGGAGGGATTATGTCGGGGCATCCGCAGTGAGAGTGCTTCGCTATTTGGCACTCCTTTTCGGATTGCTGCTGCCGGGAATTTATATTGCTCTGGCAACCTTTCACCAGGCAGTGATTCCGCTGCCGCTGCTTCGTTCGATCATAGAAAGTAAACAATCCGTTCCATTTTCCACAATGTCAGAGGTCTTGGGCTTTTTGATCGCCTTTGAATTGCTGCAGGAATCGGGAATCCACCTGCCGCAGGCAATCGGACAGTCGGTTTCGGTGATCGGCGGTATTGTGGTGGGTACGGCAGCGGTGGATGCCGGCCTGATATCTCCGGTGGCGCTTATTGTGGTGGCAATATCCGGCGTGTGCGGCTTTGTGCTGCCCAACAGAGATCTTGCCAACGCGGTTAGAGTATGGCGGTTTTTGATTGCAGTCATTTCGGCATTTGCGGGACTGTGGGGATGTGCAGCCGGGTTTGTTATTTTGCTGCTACACCTGGCATTTCTGAAAAGCCTGGGTGTGGGGTATTTGAGCTGGACGGGCAGTATCCTGCGAAGGAAACTGAAAAAAGACAAATTTCGCACAGAAGTGTTGAAGCCGAAGGACAGGAGAAGACAAAAATGAAGCGAATACTGTTATATTGTGTATTGCTGGCAGCTGCGCTGATGCTTCCGGTTCACAAGATTGATGTCAGTGATTTAGAACCCATTCAGGCGGTCCAGCTGTATAAAGAAGATAATGAGCTAATAATGAGAACCGATACGAAAGATAAAGGCTCGGGTGAAAATGTGCGGCAGGCACTGATGGATATGAAAAAGAAAAGCGAAGGGATCGTGTACCTGGATACGGCTGAGTTCTTGCTGGTGTCGGATGAAGCCCGGGACTACATCGCCCATATAAAACCATACCTGAAAGGGAAGGTGCGTGTGTGTCTGTGGGAAGGGGAGGGGGATCTGACAAAAGCAGCCAAATATATGAAGGCGCACAAAACGGGAGTGAAACTAAAAAAATGGAATGCAGAGACCAAGCTTCCCGTGCTGTCTGCTGAATTAGAATAGTGTATATTAAATAATGTATAAAAGTATAAAAAATGACACGTTAAGAGGAGATTGACGGACAAAGGAAAAAAATGTTGATTTTTTGAAAAAAGTTCTTGACAAGTGAAAAGTTGCGTGGTAATATAAGCAAGCTAACCGCAAGCGCGGTGACGCGGTCTGTACCTTGTAAATTGAATAACGCAAAGACGAAAAGAACACCTTGGAC
>JAZQDL010000107.1:0-3570 GCA_045546835.1 Faecousia sp. | reverse complement strand
CCCAGCAAGCTGAGGGTGATCCAGCTGAAGCTGACACACACAAAACCTTCTCTTGCGCCGAACAGCCGTCCCGCCTTGCGACAAAACAGGAACATAACGCCTGCGATCGCCACCATAATTGCCAGCGTGCATAGAAATCCTGTCACTGCGTCCCACTCACCGTATCCCAGGCTGATCGCCAGCGCCGGCAGCAGGAATACCGCTTCCAGGGAGATAATCTGGGCAAGAAACCGCCCTATCATCTTAAAGTTCATACAAACCGTTCTTTCACATAAAAATGTCGTTCATTCTTTGCAGCACACCCCGTCCACTGGTGACAACCACAACTGTGTCCCCCTGTGTAAAAACGGAGTCGCCGTTAGGGATCTGGGTCTGTGCACCGTGGGTGATACTAACCACCAGCACATTGGGTTTTAGCTTCATTTCCTTCAGAGGAATATTACAATTTTTGGTAGTTTCATCCACCAAAAATTCCACAGCCTCCACCTGTCCGTCTGCAATGGCGTGGACAGATACTGCCGCACCGGTCTGATTTTCCATCGCCCGCACATAGCGCACGATCTGATTGCAGCACAGCTCCTTGGGGCAGATCATACTGCCCAGTGCCATAGAATCGCCAATGCTGCTGTTTTCACCCCGGCTAAGCTTTGTAATGATCTGGGGAACGCCACGGCTGCCGCCGTAGAGGGAAATGACCATATTCGTTTCGTCCATACCTGTCAGGGTCACCAGCGCATCGCAGTCGCCGATCCCCTGCTCTTCCAAGGTGATCTGGCTGCTGCAATCGGCGTGGATCACAGAAGTTTTAGGCAGCAGCTGTGCCAGCTCCACACAGCGCTGACGGTCTTTCTCCAGCAGCTGGACGGAAATACCGTCCTTCTCCAAAAAGCTTGCCAAATAGTAGCTGACACGGCCGCCTCCGCAAAGCATCACCTTGCGCACCTTCCGGGTGATAATGCCCAGATTTTTCAGGAGTATCGTTAAATTCTCCTTTGGCGCAGTTACAAAGATCCGGTCGCCCTCCCGCAATATAAAATTACCGCTGGGGGCAACTGCATTGCCTGATCGCAGCACCGCACACACCAGCACCCGGCATTTGACGATACTGCTCATATCACTTAAGGACACATCGCACAGCTTGCTGTCTTTTCCGATCCGAAGCTCCACAATTTCCGTCCGCCCTTTGGCAAAGGAATCCCGCCGCAAAAATCCCGGAAAACGCAGCAGCCGCTCGATCTCTACCGCCGCCCGTCGTTCCGGATTGACGGTCATAGACAGGGGGAATGTGTCCCGCATGGTCATAATCTGATCGGCATATTCCGGATTGCGGATGCGCGCAATGGTGTGCAGATTTTTGTTCAGTCCGTGACCGGTCATACAGCACAAAAGATTTACTTCGTCTGCATTGGTGGCTGCGATCAGCAGCTCCGCGCCGGTGACACCTGCCCGCAAAAGCACCTCTTTCGATGCGCAGTTTCCCAAAACTGCAATGGCATCATACTGCTCCACTGCTGTTTCAAGAACATGGCTGTCCCGGTCTATCAGGGTAAGATTGTGCCCCTCCGCTGCCAGCTGCCGCGCCAAGGTGAGACCCACCTTGCCACCGCCTGCAATGATAATATCCATACTGCCCTCCTGAAAAGGTCAAATTTATATTATTATAGCAAACCCACCATAAAAGTCAAATTTCTGTTTATCGGTTGGCTATTGTAGGGCGGGGGCTTGCCCCCGCCGTCTGGGGTTTTAGGGTTCGATGCCCTAAAACCCCAGCTATATTATCATTTGGTGGTGCGGCAGCGGCGGGAGCAAGCCCCCGCCCTACGCAATCAGCCATCGCATCTCCACGTCTTTGCGAGCCCCTACGGGGCGTGGCAAACCGCATCCTAAAAAATGTTGCAATTACAGAACATTTTCATAAGGAGAACGGATTGCCACACTTGTAGGGGAGGCGGTTTGCCTCCCTTTGTAGAAAGCCTACCCCTAAAAGACAGCTTTGACCAAGGGACGGAGAACCCGTCCCCTACGCAGGTTCGCAATGACGTGCATTGTAAGAACCTGTTCGTCAAACTGAAATTTACCGTTTTCATAACAAAGAAAGGGGCTGTCTCAAAATGAATGAGACGGCCCCTAAAGTGAATATTTACTACAATGTTTCTGAACGGTCTGTGTTGCCGTTCCTCCTTATTTCTCACGCAATTGGTATAGTGACCAGGTACCATTTTCCTTCAGCCAGAACATACCGTCAGGGTTGACCTGGGAAATGCCGTCATAGACAGCCTCCAAAACCGTATTCCCCTGGGTGTCAAGCAGTCCCCATTTTCCATCCTTTTTAACCGTAATATAGCCATTTACAGCGGTATATGCATATTCATAGGTCTTTCCGTAAGAAACATAGCTTTCATAGGGCTCGTACAGGAAATCAATCACGACCTCTCCTGACTCATTTACAAATCCCCATTTTCCATTTTTCTTAACTGCAAGCAAGCCTTCAGAAACACCGTTATGGTCATCAAAGTCCTCGTATACGAAATCAGAGATCAGCTCATATGTGTTCATATCCATCAGCGCAATTTCTACTTTATCATAAATTGGCTCTTGCCAATATCCGCTGTTTGTATAGCCGGTCATTTTCCGCGCCGGGAATATCTTATTGCTGTTCCATTTTCTTTGTTCGATAACCAGACCAGGCTCTTGCAATCCACCACTATAGGGTGAATTCAGATATTCCTCCAGTGTCATTATATCTCGCATACTGTAATTCAGAATAACAAGACCGTCATTGTACCAATAAGCTGATGGTTCTACACCACCACCGTCTGGATATCCTTCCTGCAGTTTTCCATTCTTATCAATATGCATATAGTCCTTGCCTATTATCAGCCATTCATAACGAAAACCAAAGCCACGCGTAATTTTGTTGTAGCTTATGGGCAAAATAATTTCCCCGTCATAGCCGATAATGCCGTATTTTCCGTTTTTCTCGATTACTGCAAAATTACCGGATTCCTTACAATTGTAATACTGAATGGAATCTGCCTCAACTCCCGTAAGAACAGCGGTCATCGACGGAGTATCCGGTGTGTCCGGTGTATCGGGAGTGTCCTGCGCTTCCATAAAGTTTTTCAGCATTGCAGCACATTCGGCGCGGGTGGCTGTACCGGTGGGATCAAGCTTGAATGTGGAAAGAGGTTTTCCTGCCGTTCCCTTCCCGCTGAGAACGCCTTTGGTAACCGCCCAGTCCATTGCCGTCTTTGCATAGCTGGAAACTTTATCGCCATCAGCATACTGCGCAATCTTACCTGCAGTTGCAGTTAAATCGCGATCTTTCATTTTGGCATATTTGTAAAGCATCACCGCTAAGTCCTGACGGGTAATGTTCTTACCTACACCAAATCTGCCATCACCCAAACCGTTGGCGATGTTATTTTTATTTGCCCACAGAACTGCATTTTTATACCAGCCAGAATTGCTAACATCCGGGAACTTATTAGCAATACTCACAGAAGGCTTACTCTCCGCATTGTATAGCACCTGCACAAATTCCTCTCTGGGAATCGCCTTGTTCGGATC
>JAZQDL010000106.1:0-12459 GCA_045546835.1 Faecousia sp. | reverse complement strand
ACTGGTGTGGCAATCTCCTGTTTGACGATTTGTCTGGGAACGGTGGACGGTCCACCTGTATCCTGTTGGGGCACCCCGGTGCTCTCCTCGGCGCGAACGCCATCGTCGCTCACCGACCCCTGCCACTCGCTCAGGTCGCTTTTTCCGCCACTGGCGGCGCTCCCATCGCTCCCCCGGGAAGATAGGTAATGCCAACATATTGACCTCACTACTTCGGTAGTGAGGTTTTTTATCGAAAATATACTGTTTTAAGACATATTAATAAAAATAGTACTTTCGTTTTTGAATTGGGTATGCTATAATACTATGAGCGATACTATAAAAACATATCTACAACAGAACTTTTTACCTTGCAGGCCTTCGGGTCCGCGCAATGGAGGGAATACTATGGCTAAAAAGAAGAATAAAGGGAACAACATCCCCCGGCAGGAGTGGAATCCCCATTGGAGTCTGAAGCTGCTGCACCGGGTGTGGCGTGTGCTCTTTGCAGGATTTAAGATTGCTTGCGGTGCTGCAGCGACAGTGCTGTTGATCGGAATTGTTTGCGCCTTTGTATTTGTAGGTGTTTTGGGCGACTATCTGCAGGAGGATATTCTGCCTTTGGCACATGTTGACCTTGACAGCTATGAATATGAGCAGAATTCCTATTTGTACTATGTTGACTCTGACGGTCAGATCCAGGAGTACCAGAAGATCTTTGCGGAAACCAGCAGTACCTGGGTCAATTACGAGGACATTCCAAAAAACCTGATCAATGCAGCGGTTGCAATTGAGGACCACCGTTTCTATGAGCATCAGGGCGTTGACTGGGTCACAACGGTAAAAGCCACAGCCAGAATGTTCTTTGGCGACTCCTCTGTAGGCGGCTCCAGTATTACCCAGCAGCTGATCAAAAATCTATTGCTGACCGAAGACGAAAGCGCTGACGATGTAACAGTGCAGCGTAAGGTTTTGGAGATTTTCCGCGCCATTCAAATGGAAAAGGCCTATGATAAAGAGACGATTATGGAATTGTATCTGAACTTTATCTATATGGGACAGGGCTGCCGGGGTGTTCGCTCTGCTGCTGCCACTTATTTCGGAAAAGAATTGGAAACCCTTACACTGGCGGAGTGCGCCAGCTTGATTGGCATTACCAATAACCCCTCTTTGTTTGATCCCTACAGCGACGATGTCTTTACCTATAAGGGTGAGGAAATGAACGGTATGCAGCGTAACCGCTACCGTCAAATGCTGGTACTGGGCGCAATGCTGGAGTACGAAATGATCACCCAAGAGGAATATGATGCGGCAGTTGCCCAGGAAATTGTGCTGAAAAACGGCATTGACGATAAGGATCGGCTGGCAAAATGCCCCAATCCGGAGTGCGGCTATAAGAACACTGTTGCAAACTTCACTCCCACAGAAACGGCCTATTATTGCCCTGAGTGCCACACAGAAACCGCTGTTGAGAAGAGTGCATCTCAGTCAACCTACAGCTGGTTTGCAGATACAGTTCTGGAAGACGTTGCAAAGCTCTTGGCAGAGCAGAGCGGTATGACATGGAACTCTGCCACTAAGAGTCTGCTGATGCAGCAGATCCAGCGAGGCGGCTATCACATTTATACCACATTGGATATGGATGTTCAAAACCAAGTGGATGCGATCTATACGGACCTTTCCCAAATTCCCAAGCCCCGCAGCGGTCAGCAGTTGCAATCAGCGATCGTTCTAATCGATAATAAGACCGGTGATATTGTGGCAATGGCAGGCGGTGTGGGTAAGAAGGAAGGCTTTGACGACTGGAACAGAGCTACAGATGCACAGCTGCAGTCCGGTTCTTCCATCAAACCCCTGAGTGTTTACGCCCCTGCATTCGAATTGGGTACAGTCTCTCCGGTTACAGTAATCAAGGACCTGCCCAATAATTACAACAACGGACCATACCCCTTGAACGATTCCCGTAAATACAGCTACGCCCGGACCATTTACAGCGGCGTTGTTTCTTCCGTCAACACAATTGCAGCCAATACGCTGGAAAAGATCGGTATCAACTACGCCTTTGAATTTGCAAGGGATAAGTTTGGACTGTCCACCTTGGTGGAGACCTATACCAACTCTGTGGGCAAGAACTTCTCGGATATTGGCATGGGACCTTTGGCTTTGGGCGCACAGACCTGGGGCGTAACTGTCCGGGATATGGCAACTGCATTTGCTACCTTCCCCAATAAGGGCGATTACCGGGGCGCACGGACCTTCACAAAAGTCTATGACAGTAACGGAAATCTTGTTTTGGATAACACCCAGAAGAAGGTCGAATTGCTCAGTGATAAGACAGTGGACTATATGAACTTCTGCTTAAATGGTGGCGTTAACAGTGGTACAGGTACGGCAGCAAGGATAGACGGTATCACTACCGCCGGTAAAACCGGTACAACAGGCGACAGCAAGGATAAGTGGTTCTGTGGCTTTACCGGCTACTACACCGCTGCAATATGGTGTGGATTTGACTCTCCTGAGCCTATTTCTGGTATATCCCAAAACCCCGCCGCACAGTTATTCAAGAAGGTTATGACCCCGTTGCATAGAGGTAAGTCGGATGTTTCCTTGTATAACAGCGACAAGATGTATTCCGTTTCTGTATGTCTGGATTGCGGCAAACGGGCAACCGAAGCCTGCAGAAACGATGTCCGTGTTGGGCTTGCCAGTAACTTCTCTCCCACTGCCAGCGCCCGGGCATACAGTGAGGACATCCCCGGTGGAAGCTGTACCTGCCATGTGGAAGTGGATTACTGCATGACCGGCAAAGGCGTTGCCAATGAATACTGTAAGCACTTTGCGGAAGTTGACCCTGCAGTGAAGATCGAAAAGAAATCCCTTGTGAAGATGACCCAGTCTGTGATGGATTCGATCAACAGAGCTGCAAGATATAATTTGGAAGCACCTTACCGTATGAATGAGTATGTCTATCTTGTATCCGGTGACGGAAAAGACGCATCCTTTAAGGGCTTTGGTTATGACATCAATCAGAATGTAGAAGCACCTTATCTGGTGTGTACGACCCACACCCAGCAAGCGTGGGAATCCTATCAGAAGGAGCATGCCCAGGAGCCGACAGTGCCGGATAACGGCACGCAGACCCCGGCAGATCCGGGCAATGCTGCATAATATACGGCCATATAATTAAGGAGAAACAGATGATCTGGATTTCAGACGAATGGAAGGAATATGAGCTGCTGGATGCCACAGACGGTGAGCGTTTGGAGCGCTGGGGAAAGTACCTGCTGGTCCGTCCGGACCCCCAGGTGATCTGGAGTACACCCCACGCAGATCCTGGCTGGAAAAAATATAATGCCCGGTATGTCCGTTCGTCTACCGGCGGCGGTCACTGGACAGACCATAATTTGCCGGAACGCTGGCAGATCCACTATAAGGACTATCTGACCTTTAATGTTAAGCCTATGAACTTTAAGCATACCGGCGTATTTCCGGAGCAGGCTGTCAACTGGGATCTTATCCGGGATAAGGTAGCCTCTGCCGGCAGACCGGTTCGTGTGCTGAATTTGTTTGCTTACTCCGGCGGTGCCACACTGGCGGCAGCTGCCGGTGGTGCTGAGGTTTACCATGTGGATGCTTCCAAGGGAATGGTGTCCTGGGCAAAGGAAAATGCACAGGCATCCGGACTTGCGGACCGGCCGATCCATTGGATCGTAGACGACTGCGGAAAATTTATCCAGCGGGAGATCCGCCGTGGTCGTCGTTATGACGGCATTATTATGGACCCGCCCAGCTATGGCAGAGGACCTAGCGGTGAGATTTGGAAAATGGAAACCAGCTTCTATCCATTCCTGCTGGAAGTTGCCAAGCTGCTGACGGATAATCCTTTGTTTGTGATTATCAATTCCTATACTACCGGTCTTGCACCCTCTGCGGTTGGCTATGCCTCTGATACGGTGTTTGCACCGATCCGGGGCGGCAGCACGGCAGTTGGAGAACTGGGTCTGCCGGTCACAGCCAGCGGACTGATGCTGCCCTGCGGAGCAGCCGGAAGATGGACACCTTGAGTAACCGCTGATTAAATCGTCTGCGGCTATTGGCGGATCTTTTGCCCCAACTTTTCAGTTTGAAAAACCCACAATACACAAAGTATTCCTGCGTTTTCCAAACTTTAATTTGAGCCAAAATCTCTCGCCACTATCATTTGCCGATTTAATCATCGGTTACCTGACGGAGGAAACGCTTTGAGCATAGCAATCACTACAGAACACTTGGCATATACCTATCCGGGCGTGGAAAACACGCCCGGCGTTGCCGTCTTTGAGGATCTGAATTTACAGATTGAAAAAGGCTCGTTTGTGGCAATTTTGGGGGGTAACGGCTGTGGTAAATCCACCCTTGCCAAGCATTTCAATGCCATTTTATTGCCTTGCGGCGGTAAAGCCTATGTCTGCGGTATGGACACTGCAGATGCAGAGCTTTTAATGAAGATACGCCGCACAGTCGGTATGGTTTTCCAAAATCCGGATAACCAGATCGTATCCAATGTGGTGGAGGAGGACGTGGCGTTTGGACCGGAAAATCTGGGCATTGCCGCGCCTATGATCCGCCTGCGTGTAGATAAGGCACTGAAGCAGGTTGGAATGTACGAATATCGGGAACACGCACCCCACCTTCTGTCCGGCGGACAAAAGCAGCGGATCGCCATTGCCGGTGTGATCGCAATGGAGCCGGAATGTATTGTGCTGGATGAGCCTACGGCTATGTTAGATCCTAAGGGTAGACGGGAGGTTATGCACACGGTCCGCCGCCTGAATGAAGAAAATGGCATTACTGTGATCCTGATCACACATCATATGGACGAAGCAGCCCAGGCACAGCGGGTGATCGTTCTGGATAGGGGACAGATCGCCCTGGACGGTACGCCGGCAGATGTGTTTTCTAAGGTTGAAAAGCTGCACGATATGAGATTGGCAGCGCCGGAAACCACTGAACTGTGCTGGGAACTGAACAAGGAAGGCTTTGAGTTTCCCCTGAATAAGCTAACCACAGAAGAATGTGCGCAGACACTTTATGAGGTACTGAAGCCCAGAGAGGTCTGACCCACTGGAGGAATCAAATTGGCACCTATTTTACAGGTTAAGGACTTACAACATATATATAGCACTGGAACGCCCTTTGAGCACACGGCTCTGGACGGTATCTCCTTTTCCGTAGAGCGTGGGGAATTTATCGGTGTGATCGGTCATACCGGTTCTGGAAAATCCACCCTGATGCAGCACCTGAACGGACTTTTAAAGCCCACCTCCGGTACTGTTTTGCTGGACGGTAAGGATATTTGGTCTGATAAAGCTTTCACACGGCAATGCCGTTTCCGGGTGGGACTTGTGTTCCAGTACCCGGAGTATCAGCTCTTTGAGGAAACGGTTTATAAGGATATTTCCTTTGGTCCGAAGAATATGGGCTTGTCCGATGAGGAGATCGATAGTCGCGTGCGGAAGGCTGCAGGCTTTGTGGGCATTACTGAGGAGCAGCTACAAGCATCTCCCTTTGACCTGTCCGGCGGACAGAAACGGCGGGTAGCCATTGCCGGTGTGATCGCAATGGAGCCGGATGTGCTGATTTTGGATGAACCTACCGCCGGTCTCGATCCGGAGGGCAGGGAAGAGATCCTTCAAAATATCGAAAGCTACCGTAAGGCACAAAATGCAACTATTATGATGGTCACCCATTCTATGACCGATGTGGCAAGAATGGCACAGCGCCTGCTGGTGCTCAGCAACGGGCAACTGATGATGGACGCAACGCCAAAAGAAGTGTTCTCCAGAGCGCAGGAGCTGCTGGATATGGGCCTGGATATCCCGGAGATCACCCGTGTATTTCTCCGCCTGTCTGAGCTGGGTCTGCCCGTAGAGCCGGTTTATACAATGCAGCAGGCTGTGGATGCGCTGAAACAGCTGAAGGAGGGAAATTCCTATGCTTAAGGATATTACCCTCGGTCAGTATTTCCCGGGAAATTCACCGATCCACCGTTTAGACCCCAGAACCAAGCTGCTTATGCTGATCGTTTATATTGTGGCACTGTTTTCAGCAGGCGGCTGGATCTCCTATGGACTGATGCTAATCTTTTTGGCAGTGGCGATCAAAGTGTCCCAAGTCCCCCTGAAAGCCATTGTCAGAGGAATGAAGCCACTGGTGCTGATTTTGATCTTTACCGGTATTCTCAATCTGTTCTTTACCGGTGGCGAAACGGTTCTGATCAGTTTCTGGAAAATCACTATTACACTGGAGGGTGCTGTTCGGGCTTTCTTTATGGTAACCCGGATCTTACTGATGATCTCCGGCACATTCCTGCTGACCTATACCACATCACCCATTATGCTCACGGACGGACTGGAATCCTTGATGAATCCTTTGAAAAAGCTCCGTTTTCCGGTCCACGAGCTGGCAATGATGATGTGCATTGCCCTTCGGTTTATTCCGACACTGATCGAGGAAACCGACAAGATTATGTCTGCTCAAAAGGCAAGAGGTGCAGATCTGGAGTCTGGGAATTTGTTTCAGCGAGTGAAGGCACTTGTGCCGATTTTAGTGCCTCTGTTTATCAGCGCCTTCCGCAGAGCAGACGAGCTGGCAACGGCTATGGAATGTCGCTGCTATCAGGGCGGCGACGGCCGAACCAAGATGAAGCTTTTGCGTTATAAGCGGCCGGATTATTATGCCTTTGGCGTGGGTGTGCTGCTGATTGCAGGAGTAGTGCTTTTGCGTAATTTTGGCCTATGAGGTAACAATGAGAAATATTGCTTTGATCTTAACCTATGAGGGTACGGCATACCACGGCTGGCAGGCACAGAAGAACCTTGCCACCGTCCAGCAGACCCTTGAAAAAGCCATTAAAATGGTGGTTGGACACTCTGTCCACGTGACCGGTTGCGGCCGTACAGACGCAGGTGTCCACGCCAGGTGCTATGTGGCAAATTTCCGTACAGAGTCCACCATTCCTGCGGAGCGTCTGCCTTATGCCCTGAATACACATCTGCCGGTGGACATTGCCGTAACAAAGGCGTTTGACGTTCACGAGGGCTTTAATGCCATTGGATCCTGCGTGCGCAAGGAATATACCTACACCATCTATAATTCCCGCCTCCGTGACCCCTTCTATGTGAACCGGGCTTGGTTTTATCCCAAGCACCTGGATGAGAAAATTATGCAGGCAGCGGCAGACCAGTTTGTAGGCACCCACGATTTTGCCGCAGTTCGCAGCTTGGGAACAGAGGTAAAATCCACCGTGCGAACTGTATATTATTATAAAGTGGAACGCCGGGGAGATATTATCGAGCTGAAGGTTTGTGCCAACGGATTTCTTTACAATATGGCGCGGGCAATGGCAGGCACGGTGATCTATGCCGCAGAAGGGAAGATCGCACCGGAGGGAATCGGCGCGCTTTTAGAGTCCGGTAACCGGACTGCTGCCGGTCCCACTGTACCTGCCGGTGGCCTGTATATGACCCACCTTTGGTATGATGACGGTGTAGAGAAATTCGAGTGCAGCGAAAATTCATAAATTGTTTTCCCTTTTGGGTCAGATATGTGATAGAGTATCCGCATGAAACGGAGTGAGATATATGCAGCCTAAAATGTGTACGAAATGTAAGAAAAATGTAGCCGTTGTTTTCATTACCAAGATCGAAAACGGTGCTACAATGAATGAAGGATATTGCCTCAAATGCGCACGCAGCCTGGGTATCCCCCAGATCGATGCAGCAGTGAAGCAGATGGGCTTTTCAGAAGAAGATCTGGACAACCTGACCGACGAAATGAGCAGCATTTTCGGTCAGCGGGACGAAGAAGGCGCAGAAGATGACGAGCGGGAAAGCCAGACCGCAACCTTCCCACTTCTTAACCAGCTGTTCGGTTCTGCACAAATGCCGGAAAAACCGGATGTACCTGAAAAGAAAGCAGAACCCGATAAAGAAAATCCCAAGGTGGGCAAGAATAAAAAGCACAAATTCTTAGATACCTACTGTATGGACCTGACCGGCAGAGCCCGGGAAGGGAAGCTGGATAAGGTGATCGGACGGGATGTGGAAACCGAACGGGTGATCCAGATCCTCAACAGAAGACAGAAGAATAACCCCTGCCTGATCGGCGAACCCGGTGTGGGTAAAACCGCTATTGCCGAAGGACTTGCCCAGCGGATCGCTGCCGGGGAAGTACCTTATAAGCTGCGGGACAAGGAAGTGTTTCTGCTGGACCTGACTGCACTGGTTGCAGGCACACAGTTCCGCGGCCAGTTTGAAAGCCGTATGAAGAGCCTGATCACCGAGATCAAAGCCTGTGGCAATATTATTCTGGTGATTGACGAAGTCCACAACCTTGTGGGCGCAGGCGACGCAGAAGGCTCTATGAATGCGGCAAATATCCTGAAACCGGCTCTGTCCCGGGGCGAAATTCAGGTGATCGGCGCAACTACCTTTAACGAATACCGCAAGCATATTGAAAAGGATGCAGCCCTGGAGCGCCGTTTTCAGCCGGTATCCGTTGCCGAGCCTACCATTGAAGAGGCTTGCCTGATTATGCAGGGCATCGCCAAAACCTATGCAAAATACCACGGTGTGTCCATTTCTGGCGAGATCGCCCGGCAGTGTGTCATTTTGTCTGAGCGATATATTACAGACCGCTTTTTGCCGGATAAGGCGATCGACCTTCTGGACGAAGCCTGTTCCGATCTGAATCTGCGCTGCAAGGAGATCAGCCAGCTTGCAGAGAAGAAAAAGGAGCGGGATGACTACGAACTGGAGCTGCGGATGCTCAATGAAAATGCCGAGGAACAAAACTTTGAGCGCATTGCGATCCTGCGCAGCAAGCTGTGCAAGCTGGAGGAGGAGATTGGTCAGCTGGAGCTGATACCGCCTCCTGCAGTAACAATGGAAAATCTTGCCCGGATCATTGAGCTGTGGACCAAAATTCCTGCATCCAAGATCAAGGCACAGGAATATGAGCAGATCAAGGGTCTTGCAGATCGGCTGAAATGCCATATTGTGGGTCAGGATGAGGCAGTGGATGCAGTTTCCAGAGCCATCCGCAGAAGCCGAGTGGGCATCAATCCCAAAAAACGCCCTGTGTCCTTTATTTTTGTTGGACCTACCGGTGTGGGTAAAACAGAGCTTGTCAAATGCCTTGCAAACGATCTGTTTGATTCCGTAGATTCACTGATCCGACTGGATATGTCTGAGTATATGGAAAAGCATACAGTCTCCAAGCTGATCGGCTCGCCTCCCGGCTATGTGGGCTACGATGAAGCCGGCCAGCTGACGGAAAAGATCCGCCGCAAGCCCTACAGTGTGGTGCTGTTTGACGAGATCGAGAAGGCGCACCCGGATGTGCTTAACATCCTTTTGCAAGTCCTTGACGATGGACGGATCACAGACGCCCAGGGAAGAACCGTTAACTTTGAAAATGCAATCATTGTTATGACCTCCAATGCCGGCTCTGTAGGCAGGGTAGGAGGGCTTGGCTTTGGTAAGACTGAAAAGGACCAGACCCAGGAAAAGACGATGGCTGCCCTGAAGGAATTTCTCCGTCCCGAGTTTATTAATCGGGTAGATGAGATCATCACCTTCAACCACCTGACGGAAGAGAATTTCCTGAACATTGCAGATATTATGCTGCAGGAGCTGAAGGACAGCCTTGAAACCAGAGGCTTGGCGCTCAGCTGGGATGAAGCACTGCGGGAATATCTGGTAAAACGCGCCTATTCCGTGACCTACGGTGCCCGGAATTTGCGCCGCACCATTCAGCGCAGTCTGGAAGATCCCATTTCCGAAAAGATCATCGATTCTTTCGAAGTGCCCATTTCCCGGATCAGAATACTGGTCGAGAATGATCAGATCGTTCTGGAGACCGAATAATAAAAACATCCACCGGCTGTGCCGGTGGATGTTTGCTTACAGATCAAACTCCTGTGTGATTTTGTCTGAGACCTGCCATGCAAGGTCCTCCACCTTATTTGCTGCTCTTGCAGCCAGACGGCGGGTAGGATTGGATTTCGGCATTGCAAGAATAGCGACTGCGCCCACAGCTGCACCGATTCCTAAAGTGATTGCCCAGTTTTTTACCTGCATAAAAGCACCTCCCTTCCTTGGAGTAACCGCTAATCAAATCGTCTGCGGATATTGACGGATCTTTTGCCCCAACTTTTCAGTTTGAAAACCCCCAATACACAAAGTATTTCCGCGCTTTCCAAACTTTAATTTGAGACAAAATCTCTCGCCACTATCACTTGCCGATTTGATCATCGGTTACTTTAGTATGCCCCCGGGAACGAAAATTTCAGTTGGAAAGGTTTTTCTTTTCAGGACAGAAAAACTATGTTATAATAAATAAAAATGTGTGTGGAGGTAGACCTATGTCCATAGACAAGCTGCAAAAGAAGATCCGCAAACTGAAAAGCCCCATCATTGTGGACCTTACTATGTCAGAAGAAGATATTGCACCCGATGTGTTGGCGGAGGCAGGCGAATTTTTGCCTGCCTATGAAAAGGTCTGCACTGCGCTTTTGGAAGCGCTTTCAGAAACTGTTCCTGCTGTGCGCTTTGATTTTAACAGCTTTGTTGTGCTTGGCGCAGAAGGGCTTGCTGCTTTGGAGCGCCTGCTGAACTTGGCAAAGAAAAAGGATCTGTATGTTCTGCTGGAGGGTATGAGCTCGGAGAAACAGGCAGTTGTTCGTGCAGCAATGGCTATGTCTTGTGACGCCCTGACCCTGTCGCCCTATTGGGGCAGCGACCATATTAAAGCATATACAGAAGAATTAAAGGAATCAGACAAGGACCTGTTTGTAACGCTCCGTACGCCTAACCGTTCCGCATCGGAAATTCAGGACTTAATGACCGGCTCACGCCTTGTCTATCAGGCGGCTGCGGATATTTTGAGCCGGTTGGGCGAACCTTTCACAGGTAAATGCGGTTATACCCAAATTGCCGGCACAGCTGCTGCCAATGCCCCGGACAGCCTGCGCCACCTGCGCTCGAAATATAACCGGCTGTTCCTTTTGGTGGATGGCTACGATTACAGTAATGCCAACGCCAAAAAATGTAGCTTCGCCTTCGACCAGTTTGGTCACGGCGCGGTGATTTGCTCCGGCACTGGGATCACAGCTGCCTGGAAAGAGCAGGGGGATGACAGCGATTATGTTGAAGCTGCCGTTGAAGCTGCCCTGAAAATGCAAAAAAACATCCTGCGTTACATATCCATTTTGTAAACTATGTAGGGGCGACCCTTGCGGTCGCCCTGTAAAAATAGGTGTCAATTTTGACCCATCGATCCATTGGAATCTCCTAAATGCTCCTGTGTGCTTTCGCTAGTGTCCAGCAGACCGCTGTCAGGCAACAGAGTGCTGTCCATTGTGGGATCTGTCAGCGTTGTGTCTGTTGTGGGTGTAGTGCTGGGGACGGTTGTGGAAGTAGTAGGGGGAACGGTGGTTGCGGTAGTGGGTGCTGTGGTTGGCGTTGTCTGACTGTCCATTGTGCTGCAGCCGCAGGCACAAAGGGAAAGAACAAGCACTGCGCCCAGCAAAAGGCTTGCAAATTTCTTCATATTTTATCCTCCTGTTTAGTTGCTGCAATGCTAGTATTTGCTTAAAGCGTAAAATTAGACTGGGAAATTTAGTCACTTGTTTTTGAAAAATTGAAATAAACCATTGCTATTTTATGGCAGTTCCTGTATAATAGAATGGAAATATGAAAAAAGGAGAATGCTTTTCTATGAAAAGACTCGGTGTTAAAAAAGATGTTCAGTGTATGGCGTGCTTAGAGTGCGTCCGCGCCTGCTCTGTTGCTTTCTACAAGGAATTCAATGAGGATCTCTCCTGCATTAAAATTGTGGAAAAGAACGGCGCAGCTAAGCCCATGACCTGCATCCAGTGCGGTAAGTGCGAAAAGGTCTGTGAGGCCGGCGCAATCACCCAGAACCCCAAGGGCGTTTATATGATCAATAAGAAGCTCTGCACCTCCTGCGGTAAGTGCGTTGAGGTCTGCCCGATGAAGGTTATGGTCGCTCCCGCAGAAGGTCCTACTACCAAGTGCATCGCCTGCGGAATTTGCGTAAAGAATTGCCCGATGGAAGTTCTGGAGATCATCGAAAAGTAAATACATACAAAGTAAGGAACGGCCTGTGTGCCGTTCCTTTTTTGCTACAAATCACATCGTAGGGCGGGGGCTTGCTCCCGCCTTAAATTTTACCGCCAACGCGTCAATCTCCTATTAAAGGAATTAGACATTGCAATATCTCTCGGAAACATATGTTTCTCCTTGACAAACACTGGAGAAAATGTAATAATTAAAATATAAATCGTTCGCGATTTAATTTACATTACAGGGAGGTACATAATATGAAAGCTATCAAACGGATGACCGCGCTGGTGCTTATGCTATGCATCCTTCTGTCTACGCTGCCTGCAACAGCTTTTGCTGCAACCGCCAGCGG
>JAZQDL010000105.1:0-23228 GCA_045546835.1 Faecousia sp. | reverse complement strand
TGTTTGCGGTCTGTCAAATTCCTGTTTGACAATTGCACCCATCGTAGGGCGGGGGCTTGCTCCCGCCGTCAATGACCAGGTGCTTCCAACGGCGGGAGCAAGCCCCCGCCCTACCATAATCAGTTCGATAAACAGAAATTTGTCGGGGAAGGCATTAATTTTTTTATATTTTACAGAATTTTCATTTATATACACAGCAGATGAAGTAGAATGAATATATATTAAGATAATCTGTCCCTGGGAAAGGAAGAATATAACTATGCTGGAACTGAAAAATATTAAAAAGGACTACCCGGCGGGTGGTGGCGTTGTCCACGCGCTATCTGGGATCGATCTGCAATTCCGGGAAAGTGAATTTGTGGCGATCTTAGGCCCTTCCGGCTGTGGAAAGACCACAATGCTGAACATCATCGGCGGCCTGGACCAGTACACCGAGGGCGACCTGATCATTAACGGCCGTTCCACCAAGGAATTCAAGGACCGGGATTGGGATGCCTACCGCAACCATTCCATCGGCTTCGTGTTCCAAAGCTACAACCTGATTCCCCACCAGAGTGTTCTGCAGAATGTGGAGCTGGCACTGACCCTGTCCGGTGTGAGCAAGCATCAGCGGCGCAAGCGGGCAATTGCAGCACTGGAAGCAGTGGGTCTGGGCGATCAGCTGCGAAAAAAGCCTGCGCAGATGTCCGGCGGACAGATGCAGCGGGTGGCAATTGCCAGAGCGCTGGTAAATGACCCGGATATTATTCTGGCAGATGAGCCTACCGGCGCACTGGACAGCGAAACCAGTGTGCAGGTTATGGAGATCTTAAAGGAAGTGGCAAAGGACCGGCTGGTGATTATGGTCACCCATAACCCGGACTTAGCAGACACCTATGCCACCCGTACCATCCGGATGCTGGACGGCAAGCTGACAAGCGACTCTCAGCCGCTGAGTCCGGAGGAGCTGGAAGAGCGCCGGGCAGCGGATCGGGCAAAAGCCAAGGCAGCCAAAAAAGAACGGAAGCCCTCTATGAGATGGGCGACCTCCTTCGGTCTGTCCCTGAAAAACCTGATCGCCAAAGGTGGCCGTACTGCTCTGACCAGCTTTGCAGGCTCTATCGGCATTATCGGTATTGCCCTCATTTATGCAGTATCTCAGGGTATGACGACATATATCAATACAGTCCAGGAGGATACCCTGTCTTCTTATCCGCTGACCATTGAGGCAACCACCGTGGACCTGGGCAGCTTGATGACTGCTTTTCTGGAAACAGCAAAATCCGAGAAGGAGCACGAAAAGGACGGCGTCTATTCAAAACCCCTGGTCTATGATCTGATCAACACCCTCAACAGTATGGAAACCACAGAAAATGACTTGGTCTCCTTTAAGGCGTATATTGAGGAGACTGCAAGGGATGCAGAAGAACCGCTCCACGCAGCGCTCAGCGGCATTCAGTATACATACGACCTGAATATGCTCATTTACACCAAAAATGTGGACGGAAATATTATCGAGTCCGATGCCCAGAAGCTTCTACAGGAAATGATGGGTCAGTATCTGGGTATGGATCTGGCACCAATGATGGAGCAAAGCACATCCAGTCCGATGATGAGTATGATGACCGCATCTTCTCCTATGGGTGCATACACCCTTTGGCAGGAAATGCTCCCCGGTGAAAATGGCAAGCTGGTGAACCCTCTGCTGGAGAAGCAGTATGATCTGATCTATGGCTCCTGGCCCACGGAGCATAATGAGATCGTGCTGGTGGTGGATGAAAATAACGAGTTGGACGATGTGACGCTGTATGCGCTGGGTCTGAAATCCGAAGAGGATATGAATAAGATTATGGACGCAGCGGTGAACGGCACACAGCTGGAAGCAGAAACCAAAAGCTGGACCTTCCAGGAAATCTGCGATATGGATTTCCGTACCGTCCTGCCCGGCGACTGCTATACACTGGATGCCTCCACAGGACTGTATACAGACTTAAGAGAGACAGATGCCGGTATGCGCTATCTGTACGATAAAGGCATTGGGCTGAAGGTCTCCGGCATTATCCGTCCCAGTGAGGATGCGGTGTCTGCAATGCTTTCCGGCTCTATCGGCTATACCAGTAAGCTGACCGAGTACATTATTGAAAATTCCCGCCAGTCGGATGTAGTAGCTGCCCAGACGGAAAGTCCTGAGGTGGATGTGCTGACAGGCCTGCCCTTTAAGTCCAATATCGGTTCTATGACCGCGGAAGAAAAGGAAGAAGAATTCCGCGCCTATGTTGCCCAGTTGGATCAGCAGGGAATGGCAGATGCCTATGTGAAGATCATGTCCATTCCTTCACAGGAACAATTGGATACATCTGTTGCCCAAGCAATGGGCAATATGACCCGGGAGGATATGGAAAATTCCCTCATTCAGGCAACGATCCAGCAAACCGGTATGGATGAGGGGGAGATCACCGATTATATCCGCGCGATGACCGATGAGGAGTTGAATGAGCTGATCGCCCAGGGGGTCGCTCAGCAGGTTAAGGCACAGTATGCGGCACAGGTGGCGCAGCAGATGAGCATGATGACTACCGAGCAGCTGGCAGGTGCACTGACGATGGCTTTGGAAGGCTACACCACCGAGCAGTGCGCCCAGTATTATGATGAGATATTGACCTTCTCGGAAGTCACTTATGAGGATAATCTGGTTGCCCTGGGTTGTCTGGATCTGGATGACCCGGCGACCATCAATCTGTATGCTTCCAGCTTTGAAAACAAGGATGTGATCGAGGAAGCCATCGCTGCCTATAACGAGGGCGTGGATGAGGTCAAGCAGATCCAGTATACAGACTATGTGGGCATTATGATGTCCTCTGTCACCACCATTATCGATGCAATCACTTATGTGCTGATCGCCTTTGTGGCAATCTCTTTGATCGTTTCTTCCATTATGATCGGTGTGATCACATTGATCTCTGTGCAGGAGCGGACCAAGGAGATCGGTATCCTCCGTGCTATCGGCGCATCCAAGCGGAATGTTTCCAGTATGTTCAATGCGGAAACGGTAATGATCGGCGCAGCCTCCGGTATCGTAGGTGTGGGACTGACTTATCTGCTGTGCATTCCTGTTAACGCCATTATCCACGCATTGACAAAGATCCCCAACCTGAGCGCGTATCTGCCCTGGCAGACCGCAGTCATTTTGGTGGGCATCAGCATTCTGCTTTCTGTGTTTGCAGGCCTGATTCCCTCCAGAAGCGCAGCCAAAAAAGACCCGGTGGTTGCGCTTAGAACAGAATAAACCATTAGAAAAAGGAACGGCCCAGCCGTTCCTTTTTTAATGCAAAATGCAAAGTGCAAAGTGCAAAATGATAGAAATCTTTGGTAACTATTGCGCTTGATAGAAATGACTGACAGTGCTATGATACGGTATGGAAAAAATAAGGATAAAAGAAGGCGTATATTAAATGGAAACCCCGCTGATTAGTCTTGCCATTGCACTGGTGGGAGGTCTGATGCTCTCCCGTCTGACCAAGCTGATCCACCTGCCGGCGGTTACCGCATATCTGGTAGCCGGTCTGCTTCTTGGACCGTTTTGCATTGGTGCATTGAAAATCCCCGGTCTGGGCTTCAACTCCCTGGAGGAGGTCGAGGGCCTTAGCATCGTTACCCAGACTGCCCTTGGCTTTATTGCCTTTACCATTGGCAATGAATTCCGGCTGAGCCAGCTGAAGTCTATGGGTAAGGGTGCGATCATCATCGGCATCGGACAGGCAGTGATCACCACTCTTTTGGTGGATGCGGTGCTGATCGTGCTGCACCTGTGTTTCCCCAATGTTATTTCTCTGCCCTGTGCCATCGTGCTGGGTGCAATCGCTTCTGCCACTGCCCCTGCGGCTACCTTGATGGTGGTCCGGCAATATAAGGCGGACGGTCCGCTGACCCGGCTTCTGATGCTGGTTGTTGCCATTGATGATGCAGTGGGTCTTGTGCTGTTTTCCGTGTCCTATGGCATTGCAACCGCCCTGTCTAACGGCCAGGTTAGTGTTCTGGCTGTGGTAGTCGAGCCGATTGTGGAGATCGTTCTTTCTCTGGGCTTAGGCGCATTGATGGGCTGGCTGCTGAACTGGACAGAGCAGTTCTTCCACTCCCGCAGTAAGCGTATGACCATCTCTGTAGCCTTTGTGCTGCTGGCAGTAGGCCTGTCCACGCTGAAATTCCACATCGGGCCTGTCCACTGCGGATTTTCTCTGCTGCTGGTGTGTATGATGACCGGAACGATCTTCTGCAACATCTGCGACACCTCTGAAGAATTGATGAACCGTGTGGACGGCTGGACGATGCCCCTGAACATCCTGTTTTTCGTGATCTCCGGTGCGGAGCTGGATCTGAATGTGCTGGTGCAGCCGGTGACCATTTTGGTGGGCGTTATTTATATTCTTGCCCGGTCTGCAGGCAAGTGGTTTGGTGCGGATGTAAGCTGCCGGCTGACCCATCAGTCAAAGCCCATTGAGCAGAATTTGGGAATTACCTTACTTCCCCAGGCAGGTGTGGCGCTGGGCATGGCACTCACTGCAGCCAATCTCGCCGAAGGTGCCCTTGCCCGGAATGTGGTGCTGTTTGCAGTGCTGGTTTATGAGTTGGTTGGTCCCAGTCTGACGAAGCGCTGCCTTATGAAGGTAGGGGAGATCCGTCCCGAAGGCCGTGTCAGCGCCCGTACCCTCAATCAGGAAAAAACACAGTAATTATCAGGCGGTCTCAGACCGCCTGATTTTGTCATATTTGCCGACAAATCTGCACAAACTGTATTGACACTTTTTTGTTTGTGTGCTAAACTTATACTAACCGAATAATGAGAAAATGATAGAGGCGCGTCGCATCATCAGTACTTATCGCCGGGAGGTCTTTGCAGGGCTGTGGCAATTGGGAAAGGGATCGTCGCCGAAGGAAGCTGAGGCAGAAGGCTTACCTGGACAAGCGGAATAACACCCGTTTGGCTGTCGCCACCACATTGGCGGAGTGCTATCGTTACGCATGGACTTTTCCCGGGGCAGTGTGTCACCGGTTTAGACACTGTCCTGCGATAGGATAGCCGATGCTTGCATCGGTTTTTATTTTTGTATTATAGCCTGAATGTTAGGAGGAAATAATTATGAAGGAACAGACTATTTTTCAGGGTGCTGCAACTGCCCTCATTACCCCTATGAACCAGTCCGGAGTAGACTACCCCGCACTGAAAAAACTGATCGACTGGCAGATCGAAGAGGGGATTGATGCGCTTGTGATCTGCGGTACTACCGGCGAAGGCTCTACCCTTTCCGATGCAGAGCATAAGGAAGTTCTGCGCTTCTCTCTGGAAGCGGCGGCAGGCCGTGTGCCGATGATTGCCGGAACAGGCTCTAACGATACGGCCTATGCAGTAGCCCTGACAAAACACGCTTGCGAACTGGGGTACGACGGCGTTCTGGTGGTAACTCCCTACTATAACAAGACCACCCAGAAGGGTCTGATCGCATCCTTTACAGCAATTGCGGAAGCATCCACAAAGCCTGTGATCCTTTACAATGTTCCTTCCCGTACCGGTGTGAACATTGAGCCGGCTACCTATGTCCAGCTTGCGAAAGTACCGAACATTGCTGCCATCAAGGAAGCAAACGGCAACATCTCCAAGGTTGTGGAAACTGCTGCGCTGGTGGGCGATCAGCTGGACATTTATTCCGGCAACGACGATCAGATCGTTCCCATTATGGCTTGCGGCGGCAAGGGCGTGATCTCTGTTCTGTCCAATGTGCTGCCCAAGGAAACCTCCCGGATGTGCCATTTGGTGCTGGAGGGTGATATTGCCGGCGCAATGGCGCTGCAGAAGAAGTATCTATCCTTGTCCAATGCGCTGTTCTGCGAAGTTAACCCCATTCCTGTGAAGGCTGCTATGGCTGCAATGGGTATGTGCGAAAATTATTTGCGGCTGCCCCTTGTTCCTATGGAGGAAAACCACCGTCAGGTGCTGCTTCAGTGTATGAAGGAAGCCGGAGTAAAGATCTAAGGAGAATTTTATGATTAGAATCGGAATTGTGGGCTATGGCAATCTGGCTAAGGGCGTAGAATGTGCCATCCGCCAAAATCCGGATATGGAGCTTGTGGCGGTCTTTACCCGCCGTGATCCGGCAACGGTAAAGATCCTGACACCGGATGTGCCGGTATGCCTTTCTTCTGAAATTTCCCAATGGAAAGAAAAGATCGATATGATGATCCTCTGCGGCGGCAGCGCCACAGACCTGCCGGAAATGACGCCGGCGCTTGCCAAGGATTTCAATGTGATCGACAGCTTCGATACCCACGCCAATATCCCTGCCCACTTTGCAAATGTGGATAAGGCTGCATCGGAAAACGGCAATATTGCAATGATCTCTCTGGGCTGGGACCCGGGTCTGTTTTCCGTCAACCGCCTGTACGCCTCTGCCGTCCTGCCGGAGGGTAAGGATTATACCTTCTGGGGCAAGGGCGTCAGTCAGGGTCACTCCGATGCAGTGCGCCGCATCCCCGGCGTAGCGGATGCCCGTCAGTATACCATTCCTGTGTCCGAAGCAATGGATCGTGTTCGCAAGGGCGAAAACCCGGAGCTGACTACCCGCCAGAAGCACACCCGCTATTGCTATGTGGTGGCAGAGGATGGCGCAGACAAGGCGCTTATCGAAAAGACCATTAAAGAAATGCCCAACTACTTTGCCGATTACGATACCACTGTGGAATTTATTACGGCAGAGCAGATGAAACAGAATCATTCCGGTCTGCCCCACGGCGGCAGTGTGATCCGCAGCGGCATTACCGGCTGGTGTGGGGAAAGTCACCAGACCATCGAATATAAGCTGACGCTGGATTCCAATCCGCAGTTTACAGCCAGTGTACTTGTTGCTTGCGCCCGGGCAGCGATGAAAATGAAAAACCGGGGAAATACCGGTTGCTATACCATTTTTGACATTGCGCCGGCAGACCTGACGGCGCTCAGCCGGGAGGAAATTCTTGCCCATATGCTCTAAAGGAAAAAGTTATGCTCTATAAGAACCTCAATATAAATAAAGCCGGACACCTGACCTTTGCAGGCTACGATACTACCGAGCTTGCCCAGGAGTACGGCACGCCCCTGATGCTTTTGGATGAAATCTCCATCCGAAATCGCTGTCGGGAATATAAAAATGCAATAAAGGATGCCTTTCCGGAAGGCTCTATGCCACTATATGCCAGCAAGGCTCTGAGCTTTAAGCGGATCTATGAGATTATGGCAGAGGAAAAAATGGGTATCGATGTGGTGTCCTCCGGTGAACTGCGTACAGCAGTGAAGGCGGGCTTTCCTATGGAAAACGCCTATTTCCACGGAAACGCCAAAACGGACGAGGATATCCGCTTTGCCATTGAAAACGGCATAGGCTATTTTGTCTGCGACAACGCAGATGAGCTTCTTGCCATTGATCGGGAGGCTGCGCAGAAGGGCATTTGCCAGAAGATCCTGCTGCGACTTTCTCCGGGAATCGATCCCCATACCCACGCAAAGATCAGTACCGGAAAAATTGACTGCAAGTTCGGTGCTGTGATCGAAAACGGTCAGGCAGAGGCACTGGTTTTGCAGGCACTTTCCTGCAAGAATGTGGAACTGCGGGGCTATCACTGCCATATCGGTTCTCAGATATTTGACCACGCCCCCTTCTGCGAGGCGGCGGTGATGATGCTTACCTTCCTTGCCCAGATCCGGGATAAGCACGGTTTCTGTGCCCCGGTGCTGAATTTGGGCGGCGGTATGGGCGTGCCTTACACCGCAGACGAGCCGACGATTGATTACGGTGAGAACATCCGCAAGATCGGTGTGCTGGTTTCTAACACTTGTAAGGAGTTGGGAATTCCTGTGCCGGTGGTTTTAATGGAGCCGGGACGCAGCATCGTGGCAGATGCAGGAATTACCCTGTATACGGTGTCCACCGTCAAGGAAATTCCCGGATTTAAGAACTATGTGTCCGTGGACGGTGGTATGACCGACAATCCCCGGTACACCCTCTATGAAGCACCCTACACAGTCCTGTCTGCAAGCCGAACTGTAGAAGAAGCGGATTATCCCTGCACACTGGCAGGCCGCTGCTGCGAAAGCGGCGATCTGATTCAGGAAAATGTAAAGCTGCCTGTGCCCCGGCGTGGTGACCTGGTGGCAGTGCTGACCACCGGCGCTTATAACTACTCGATGTCCTCCAACTATAACCGGATTCCCCGTCCTCCCATTGTAATGGTAGGCGAAAACGGACCTTATACGGCGGTCCGCCGGGAAACACTGGAAGATCTTTTGGAATATGACCTGTAAAGCATAAAATACCCGGCGGATTACTCCGCCGGGTATTTGCAGTCTGTCAAAAAAACTCTTTGTTGACAGACTGACAGAGGTCAATAAAGTCGTCAAGACAAGAAACTGGCATTCGTCGGCGTATATGGATACGATAGAATGCCAGTTTCGCAGTAAGTGTAGTGGGTGCCATGCATCACGATGTGATCGAATTTTTCGTAACCGAAATGGGTCATTGTACCTACTACCAGCTTAGTTTGCTCCAGGCGGTTCTTCATATCGTTGTCAGATACGATAAAGCGCATAGGGGGATAGCTCTCCTGAGTGCCCATATGGTAGAGGAGCGCAGACTCGTCCACAATGATCCGTCTGGGATTGAAGCACAGCATCATAGAAAGATAGCCACCTGCGGAGCTGCCACCGATAATAAGCTTGTCACAGCCGAGATTTTCGGTGCTGTAGCTATAGGTGAAGGTAGCAGCCTTTGCAGAATCGCAAATAAACGCAGGGTACTTTGCCTCCGGGTACAGCCGGTAATTGGCAGAAAATACAGCAACATTCCGGTCGGTCAGATAGGTGGAGAAGATCTCAGCAGCATACTTACTGCCCTTTGCCAGTCCGCCGCCGTGGAAGTACAGAAATACTGCTTTTACTTCTCCATCAGGCAGAAAGATATCCAGGACTGCCGCTCGTGAGCATTGCCGTAAGAAATATTTTCGATCTTTTTCATTAAAAACACCTCGTGTTTTTAATCGTTAAATTCCCAAAGGACTTCTCTTATGATCTCGCTGACGGTGGGATGGGGGAAGATGATCTGCCGGGCATCGTTTACACGAAGCTGCATTTCGATCATTTCCGCAGCGCCCCATATGATTTCACCGCAATAGCTGCCGATGAGATGAATACCCAGAACATTGCGCTTTTCCTTGTCCACAATGACCTTGCACAGTCCGTCTGCACCCTCGTTTTCTGCCACGAACCGACCGGAATACATCATAGAGAGCTTTTTGACTTCATACTCTCTGCCCTTAGCCTTGCAATCCTCCTCGGTCATACCCACGGAGGCGATCTCCGGCTGGGTGTAGATCACAGAGGGGTTGGCGTGGTAGCGCATAGCATCGGGCTTGCCCAGCAGATTGTTCACTGCCACTTCCGCTTCCCGATAGGCAGTGTGGGCAAGCATATGGTGTCCGTTCACGTCGCCGATGGCGTACACACCGGGCACATTGGTGCGGCACATAGAATCGGTGGTGATGCCGGTTCGTTCGCAGGCAACGCCGATGTTTTCAAGACCGATATCAGCAATGTTTGCCCGGCGACCGATAGACAGCAGCACCTTATCTGCTGCAACGGAAATTTTTTCACCGGTGGGTGTTTCCGCCCAGACCGTTCCCGGCTCTACGGACAGACATTTGTGGCTAAGCAGGAAGGTAATGCCCTTGCCCTCCAGCTCCTTTTGTAGCCGATTACTGATCTCCCGGTCCGCAGGGCCGGCAATGTGGTCCAGCATTTCGATCACAGTGACCTGAGAACCCACGGTAGCATAGTAGGCTGCCATCTCAAGACCGATGACACCACCGCCGATCACCACAAATTTTTCGGGGATCTGGGTCAGCTCCAGCACCTCCCGGTTGGTCAGCACAAAGTCTCCCAAATTCTCCCGGACACCGGGGATGGGAGGCACCACTGCGGAAGAGCCAGTGGCAATGATCAGATTTTTAGCAGTATAATCCTGCCCGGCAGCGCGGACAGTAAAGCCCTCGCCGGTCTTGCCGGTGATCACCGCTTCTTCCATAACCACCTTTACGCCGCATAAGCGCATTTTTGCTTTCACACCGGAAACAAGTGTTTTAACTACCTTTGCCTTTCTGGTAATGACCGACTTTTGGTCAATGGTCACATCAGCGCAGCTGACACCGTAGGCAGCGCTGTGGCGGGCGTGGTCGTAGTATTTTGCAGAATTGAGCAGTGCCTTGGAGGGGATGCAGCCCTCGTTCAGACATACACCGCCAAGAGAACGCCTTTCGAACAGTAATGTTTTCTTTCCGCTATGTGCGGCCCGCTCTGCAGCCAAATAGCCGCCCGGTCCGCCGCCGATGACGATCAGATCAAATTGTTCCATAGTCTAACTCCTTTCTTTGTGTGTATTATACCATTGCCTTTTGGCAAAGGCAATAAAATATTGTAGGGGTAGATTCCTAAGTGTTGCCGTGTTATAATAAAAACAAGGGGGTTGTTTTATGGAACTTTCTTACGGTATTTTAAGTACATCGTCTATCGCACCCCGGTTTGTTGCAGCGGTGCGTGAGTGCGAGAGGGGTAAAATTGTTGCTCTTTCTTCCCGCACCCTCGAAAAGGCACAGGAAAAAGCATCCTTGTGGGATATTCCCACCGCTTACGGCTCTCACGAGGAACTTTTGCAGGATAAATCGGTCAATATTGTTTACATCTCCAATGTGAACACCCAGCATTATCCCTGGGCAAAAGCGGCGCTCCTGGCAGGTAAAAATGTGATCTGCGAAAAGCCTTGCACTACTTCTGTATCGCATACAAAGGAATTGTATGAACTGGCAAAAAAGCAGGGGCTTTTCTTTATGGAAGCCCAGAAAATGCTGTTTTTGCCTGCTGTTTTGGAAGCAAGAAAGCGGCTGGATGTGCTGGGAAAAATCACAATGGTGGAGCTAAATCACAGCTTTTCCGCCTCATATAACGGCTGGATGTTCGACAAAGAAGCCGGTGGTGGGCCGTTACTCAGCAGCGGTATTTATGCAGTGCAGCTGATTTGCTGGCTGTTCGGGGAAATTAAAGAAATTCAGGGCAATGCAAGCAAGCTGGAAAATGGTGTAGAATGGCAGTATGTTCTCACAGGCGAAACAGAAAACGGTGTTTTGTTCTGCGCCAAGAACAGCACCCGGGTGGCGTTGGACAACACCTGCCGGATCTACGGAGAAAAGGGATTTATTGAACTGCCAGATTACTGGAAAGCAAGAAGGGTAATTTTCCATATTGACGGAAAAACAGAGGAAATGGAATTCCCCTGCGAACACGAACTGGTCTACGAAGCGGCGCATATTGCAGAGTGTATAGAAAAAGGACTGTTAAACAGTCCTGTGATCACACCGGCGCTTTCTGTTGCAGGGATTGCTGCCATTGAGAAAATAAAAGCAAATTGGTAGAAGATATAAAGGGTTTGTTGCAAAATACAGATGATCTATCGATAGCGTTCGTAGGGGAGGCTATTAGCCTCCCGCGGGCGGATAATATCCGCCCCTACTCTTTTAGGTGTAGACAAATACATAGTTTTAGGGCGCATTGCAGTGTTTTGCAATGCGCCCTTGCTTATTGGTGCGGGTTGGTTTATAGGATTTGGTTAAAAAATGAGGAATAGCAACAGTTTTTGCCAGACCGACTTGCGGCACTTGAACCCACACGGTCAAAGCAAGCCATTAGTCCTGTGATTCCTTGCCATCACTATCAAAGGGAATGTTACCGTTCTTGCTTTCAAAGTCCCGAATACACTGACGAATCAGATGCAGAATTTGCCCGTTTCCGGAGCGTCCCTCATACCTTGCAATATAGTGGAGTTTGTGATGTAATTCCGGTTCTATCTCAATTCCCAAATGCTTGTTGTTTTTGTTCCGCATAATCCACCTCAAAATATCTTGATTTGAGTATATTTTAAGATGATTATGTGTTATACTTAGTAAAGTATACTTATTATAAGTATACTAAATTTGCAAGGAGGGAACTGGTATGGCAGAATTTTGCTTAGATTGCTGGAACAAGATCAATGAAACCCACGATTCCAAATGGAGATACGCTTTTTCCTGGGAAAAAGATTTGTGCGAGGAATGTGGCCAGTATAAGCATGTAATCGTCGTGGAACGGTTTTGGTCACGGGCACAAAGGGTATTGGCAGAAGCAATCGAGAATATTCAAAATCAAAGTAAAAAATAAAATTATCCGCGATGCGGATACCACGACTTCTTCATTATTCACTATTACTTATTGCTTCCAAAAATCCTGAATGCGTTTTTAGTGAAAAGTGAAGCGTGAATAGGTAAAAAGTAAAAATCCCGAATGCTTTCGCATTCAGGATTTTTGGTGCGGATGACAGGACTCGAACCTGCACGTCAAAGACAGAGGAACCTAAATCCACCGAGTCTACCAATTCCACCACATCCGCGTATATGATTGACAATTGAAAATGGACAATTGACAATTTTTATCCGATCAATTTGCGCATTTCTTCAAAGTTACTGATCCGCCAGTTACATTCCAGCTGCTGCGGCGCAACGGGACATAGCAAATGCACCGTGCCGATGCCGGCATTACGGGCGCTTTCCAGATCACAGCCCCGGTCGCCAACCAAAACAGCATTCTCACCAGTCATACCGTACTTTTCCATAAGGTATAAAACAGAACCCGGGGAAGGCTTCGGCGCAAAATGGGGAGAAGTTGTTCCGACAATCTCTTGGAAATATTCCAAAAGGTCGTATTTTTCCAGATAGTGCACAGTTTCTGAATCGTCCCGGTGGGTGTAAATATAATTACGCCGCCCGGACTGGCAGATCTGCTGCAGTACTTCCTGCACACCGGCATAAGGCTTTGCTGGGAGCTGAGGTGTGCGCTCCTTGTGGTAGTGCATATAGCGTTCCAACAGTTCTTCTCGATCAATGCCGTATAGATCTGCATAGTGATCCCGGGCAGTGGCAATGGTGTCCAGCATTAGGATCATTGCCTCCACAGGGTCACAGTCGTAACCGTATTCCTGCAATGCCGAGCGCAGAAAACCGATAATGGTGGGGTAGGTGTCCAGAAGCGTTCCGTCGAAATCCCAGATAAAATGGCGGATATGTGCCATATTGCTTTCCTTCAAAATATCCCACCTCTTTTTCGTACCCGTTTATTCTACCACGGAGCAGAGGAGATGTCAACGCAGGATATTTTCTGTTTTTGTGTAATTGTTCTTGACATTCCGGAGTGATGCCAGTAAAATAGATTTGGTATAGTGTGCGCTGAACAGGGTAGTATGCCCGCTGCGTTTCATTTTTATCTATCAACCGGCATCTGCCGGGGACTGCGTTTTGCGCCCTGTGGCGTTTATTTTGCTTACATTTTCTGTCCGGAGCGGCAGGTGAAGTGTTAAATTAAATATACCCATTTGGCCATTGCGCGCCCCTTTGGTGATGCCTATTCTACAAAGGAGGTGTGCGCGAGAGTATGGAGCTGACTACGATTATTTATATCATTGCTGCAGCAGTGGTAGGCCTTGGTGTTGGTTTTGGCATCGGCACCGCGTACCGCAGAAAAGTGGCTGAGCGGCAGATCGGTTCTGCAGAGGCAGAAGCGACCCGTCTGATCAATGAAGCCATCCGCAACGGCGAAAGCCGCAAGAAGGAAATGCTGCTGGAAGCAAAGGATGAGATCCATAAATCCCGTATTGAACACGACAAGGAAGTCAAAGAGCGCCGCGCCGAGCTGAGTAAGCAGGAGCGCCGGCTGCAGCAGAAGGAAGAAACCCTCGACAAGAAAACGGAAGCATTCGAGCACAAGGAAGAAGAGCTTGCCCGCCGTATGGCAGAGGTGGCTCACGCCAAGGAAGAAGCCGAAGCTGTCAAGAAGGCACATATGGCAACGCTGGAGAAGATCTCCGGTCTGAGCCAGGAGCAGGCAAAGATTCAGCTGTTAAAGAATGTGGAAGAAGAGATCCGTCACGAAACTGCTATGAAGATCAAAGAGATCGAGCAGGAGATGAAGGACGAGGCCGAGGAGAAGGCAAGAGAGGTCCTGTCCATCGCCATCCAGCGGTGCGCAGCAGACCACACAGCAGAGGCTACCGTATCGGTTGTGCCCCTGCCCAACGATGAAATGAAGGGTCGTATCATCGGCCGTGAGGGTCGGAATATCCGCACGCTGGAGACCATCACCGGTGTCGACCTGATCATTGATGACACCCCGGAAGCAATTACCGTCAGCAGCTTTGACCCGGTTCGCCGCGAGGTAGCCCGTCTGGCACTGGAAAAGCTGATCGGTGATGGCCGTATCCACCCCACCCGCATTGAGGATATGGTGGAGAAGGCACGCAAGGATGTGGACCGCACCATCCGTGAGGAAGGCGAGCGCGCCTGTTACGAAACCGGCGTTCACGGTCTGAATCCTGAGCTTATCAAGATCCTGGGTCGCCAGAAGTACCGCACTTCTTACGGTCAGAATGTGCTTAACCACTCTATGGAGGTTGCCCACATTGCCGGCCTGATGGCCGCCGAGCTGGGTGTGGATGTGGCTATGGCAAAGCGTGCAGGTCTGCTGCACGATCTTGGCAAATCCATCGACCACGAGGTGGAAGGCAGCCATGTTCAGTTGGGTGCGGATATTGCCCGCAAATATAAGGAAAATCCCGTCATTGTCAATGCGATCGAGGCGCACCACGGTGATGTAGAGCCCAAGACAGTGATCGCTGTTCTGGTACAGGCTGCGGATGCAGTATCTGCTGCCCGTCCCGGTGCCCGCCGTGAAAATGTGGAAAATTACATCCGCAGACTCCAGAAGCTGGAGGAGCTCACCGGCTCTTACCCCGGCGTCGAAAAGGCGTTTGCGATCCAGGCAGGCCGTGAGGTTCGCATTATGGTCAAGCCTGAGGAGGTTACCGAGGACAATATGATCCTCCTTGCTCGGGATATTGCAAAACAGATCGAAGCTGAGCTGGAGTACCCCGGCCAGATCAAGGTCAATGTGATCCGGGAAACCAAGGCAGTTGAATACGCAAAATAATAAAAAAGAACCCTTCCAACCGGAAGGGTTCTTTTTTATTCAAATTGTTCCAAATGTTTTTTAATAGCCTTAAAGGATTCGTCGCTGATGGCGTGTTCCAGCCGGCAGGCATCCTCCGCAGCGACTTCCGGACGGACACCCAGCCGCACAAGAAGATTTGTAAGAAGTGTATGCCGCTCATAGATCTTCTGGGCAACGGAAAGACCGGAGTCGGTCAGGGTAATATAGCCTTCCTTGTCCACAAGGATATACCCGCCTTTTTTCAAAAGGCCCACCGCACGGCTGACACTGGGCTTGGAGTAGCCCATATGCTCGCTGACATCAATGGAACGGACGCGGCCGTTCTTCTTATATAGGACGTGGATGGTTTCCAAATACATTTCGCCGGATTCGTGGATGCCCATAACGGTCCTCCTTGCATAATGTTTCTCTTAGGCTGAGAGGCTGTTTCGGTTCAAGTCCTCTCAGCCTATAATAGCACAAAGAAAATTAAAATGCAAGAAGTGCAACATTGGCGATTATTCCTTCTTAAAACTGCGGCATGCAACTTACCATTGCAAATGAATATGAAAATGAAAGCAATTTCTATCATTTATATTTTGCGTTTTCCTGATGTTGTGTTAATATATACATATAGGTTGCTCTAATTTAGAAAGAGGGGAATATCTATGGACGAGAATTTGACCTGTTGGGCGATCCGGAATGCAGAAACCGTGCTGGGTATTGAACTGGGTTCTACCCGCATTAAGGGCGTTTTGCTGGACAAGGAGAACCGGGTGCTTGCAACCGGCGGCTTTTCTTGGGAAAACCGCTTGGAAAACGGGATTTGGACTTATCACCTAGATGAGGTTTGGACAGGACTGCAGGCGTGTTATCAGGAGTTGGCAAAAAATGTAAGAGAAAAATATGATCTGGAGCTGACGAATGTAGGCGCCGTCGGCATCAGCGCAATGATGCACGGCTATCTGGTGTTCGATGAAGACGACCAGCTGCTTGCCCCTTTCCGCACCTGGAGAAACACGATGACGGAAGAAGCTGCCGAAAAGCTGACAGCGCTCTTCAACCACCAGATTCCCCAGCGGTGGAGCATCGCACATTTGTATCAGTCCATTCTGGATAAGCTTGGGCATATTGAAAAGATCCGGTATATGACCACACTCTCCGGCTATGTCCACTGGATGCTCACCGGGGAAAAGGTGTTGGGCATTGACGATGCCTCCGGTATGTTCCCTGTTGACCCGGTCACTAAGGATTACTACGGGGATATGCTGGAAATATTCGATGCCCAGGTGGCATCCTGCGGGTATCCCTGGAAACTGCAGCAGATATTGCCAAAGGTTTTGGTTGCCGGTGAAAACGCCGGTGTTTTAACAGAACAAGGTGCAAGGCTTCTCGATCCCAGGGGAAAATTGCAGGCAGGAATCCCAATGTGCCCCCCTGCCGGCGACGCCGGTACCGGTATGGTTGCCACCAACAGTGTAAAGGTGCGCACAGGAAATGTGTCCGCGGGCACCAGTATTTTCTCAATGATCGTGTTGGAGAAAAGTCTGTCGAAGGTTTATCCGGAAATCGATATTGTGACCACTCCGGAGGGAAATTCCGTTGCAATGGTCCATTGCAACAACTGCACCTCGGATTTAAATGGCTGGGTGGGTCTGTTCCGGGAGTTTGCCCAAAACTTTGGTATGGATATGGATGACGGCAGCCTTTTTGAGGGCTTGTTCCGAAAGGCACTGGAAGGGGACAGGGACTGCGGCGGTCTGCTTAGCTATAACTACCTCTCCGGAGAGCATATCACCGGCTTCGGGGAAGGACGGCCTTTGTTTACACGGGAGCAGAACGCAAGCTTCACTTTGGCAAACTTTATGCGGACGCACCTTTATAGCTGCCTTGCCACCTTAAGGCTTGGAAATGACCTGCTGATCAAAAAGGAAGGGGTCAAGCTGGATAACATTCAAGCCCACGGCGGTCTGTTCAAAACACCGGAGGTGGGACAGCGGCTTCTTGCAGCAGCACTGGAAACGCCCGTTTCCGTGATGAACACAGCCGGTGAGGGCGGCGCCTGGGGTGTTGCGGTGCTGGCAGGCTATATGCTCTGGAAAGAAGCAGAAAGCCTGAGCGATTATCTGGAAAAGCGGGTGTTTATAGATGCACAAAGCACTACCGTATTGCCTGATTCTCAGGACGCAGAGGGCTTCAAGGTCTTTATGAACCGCTATGTACGGGGGCTTGCCGTGGAAAAGGCGGCAGTAGATTTTATTTCATAAAATAAGCGTGCGGCGCTGCTGCGCCGCACCCATTTTTTTGCTTGTTTCTATACTTTTTCTTCTAAGTTACGGGCGAGAGTGTAGCCCTTGCCATTGACATTTTTTACTTCCGAAGTCACGATAAATGCGTGAGGGTCCAGCTTCAAAATCGCATCCCGGATGGCGGGATACCGCTTGGCATAGAGAATGCAAAGCACTGCCTTTTGGTTCTTGCCTTCGTAGCCGGTCTCAATATCCAGCATCGTCACACCGCTGTCCTGGGTTTCTAAGATTTCCCGGCGGATCTGCTCATAAAGGGGTGAAATGACGATCAACTGCACCTTCTTGACACCGGTAACGACAGTTTGGTTGACTGTCATAGACATTAGGAAAATAATCACCAAACTGTGCAGGATTCCGTCCAGACCGTTTAGGCAAACCTGAGCCAGAACGATGATGCTGTCAAAAACCATCAGGGAAGTGCCAATGGGAATGCCCTTATACTTGTGAAGAATACAAGGCGGGATATCCATACCGCCGGTAGCGCCGCCGGCACGAACTACAATGCCGATGCCGAAGCCTGCTATTACAGCACAGAAAATGGCACAGGTGAGCCTGTCTTCGGTAAACAGGGTGTCCATAGGCAACTGCTCAAAAACTGCCATAAAAATGGGGTAGATAATGGTAGAGAGCAGTGTACCTGCGGCAAATTTCCAGCCCAAAAAAGCAAGACCTACAAAAAACAGCAGAGTGTTCAAAATAGCGTTGAGCACAGACAAGGGCAGGGGAATGAAGTTGTGCAGAGCAAGGGCAATGCCGTTAGAACCGCCCAGCATAAAATCGTTGGGAACAACAAAGGCGCAAACCGCAAATGCCAGCAGTGCATTGCCGACCAGAATACTAAAAAATGTAAAAAGCTTTTGCTTCATAAATGCCTCCGGACATAGTTTTAGACGGTTCGCCTGAACCGCCCCAACACGATTATCATATCACAGGAAAGCAGTGGAAGTCAATAAGGATTTGCACTTAGCATTTACTTTCTCCCTTTTGTATGAAACAGGGGGTGTAATCTTGTGAAACATCCCATCTTGAAAAAGTGGAAAAGTCAGGTTATTATATAGACACAAAGAGGTGATACCAATGATCTGATACACCTTAGATCCTAATGAAAAAAAGGATCGAAAGACGGACTTTCACCCAATCTTCCGATGACATAAATTTCTCAGGAACTATAATAAAGGAATTGAAACGGAAGCAATTCAAAACAATTCAGAAAGTCGCGTCTAAACTGCAGAAAGCGAGGTTAATCATTAATGGAACCCAACAATTCAATGAAATGACCCTCAGCCAGGAGTTAGGCTGAGGGTCATTTCTCTTTTTGAGCTGTGATCAAAAAGAGAAATGACCCTTAGTTTTTGCCAGAAGAAATAAACCTTGTATTTTTCGGCGATTTAAGGTATCATAATAAAGTGAAAAAATATTTCAGATAGATAAGGATCGTGTGATGGGTATGTCCAAGTCAGATATCTGTTCCCAGGTGCAGAAATCGGAACTGAATAAAAGCCCTCTGATCCAGAGGGTCAACCGATTTTTGGCGACGCCCCAATATATTTTGCTTGTTATGCTGCTGGCAGCGGTTTCTAATCTGTTTTCTCTGGAGCTGGCGGTTTACGGAATGTATACGGCGCTCATTGTGTATATCTGCCTGTTTGGGGCAGATCTGCTGCCGCTGATGCCGGTGGTGATCTGCTGCTATGTGGCGCCCTCTGCCCGGAATAATCCGGGACGGGAGGAGACATCTGTGTTCTTTGCTGGCCACGGGGGAAATCTGATCCTGCTGTATGGAGCAGTGATCGCTTTGGCGGTGGTATTTCGCCTGATCCGGGATCGGAAGCAGTTCCTTTCTCAAAAATATACCTTCCTCTCCGGAATGCTGGTTCTGACTGCTGCCTATCTGCTCAGCGGCATCGGCAGCGATGCTTACCCAGCTGCTATCTGGCAGAATTTGCGCTATGCGCTGGTGCAGGGCTGCGCCCTGATATTGCCTTATATTTTGATCGCAGGCGGTGTGAACTGGAAAAAGGCACGCAATGATTATTTCGCTTGGACAGGCTTTGGTATGGGCCTGCTTCTGCTGGTGGAGATTATCTGGATCTATTACACCGGCGGTGTTGTGGTGGATGGCATTATCCAGCGCCTGAGCATTTACACCGGCTGGGGTATGCATAACAATATCGGAGCCTTGCTGGCAATGATGATCCCCTTTGCATTTTATCTTGCTACTAAGTATCGCAGAGGCTGGATCGGTACGGTGGTAGGCTCTGCCTTCTTGGTGGGTGTAATCCTTAGCTGTTCCAGAGGCTCGATCCTGATGGCAGTTGTGGTCTATACGATCTGCGTGTGGCTGATGCTCCATTACGCAAAGAACCGGAGAACCAATTTCATTGCCCTTGTGAGCGTTACTTCGATCCTGGTGCTGATGTTCCTGCTGTTCCACAGGCAGATGCTGCAGCTGTTCAGCGACTTGCTGGGAAAGGGCACAGATCCTTCCGGCCGGGACGAGATCTATCTGGAGGGCTGGCGCCTGTTTTTACAGTGGCCTGTTTTTGGCAGCTCCTTCTTCTCTCCCGGTTATACCCCTTGGGCGTGGTCTACTACGGAGCTTACGGGATTTCTCCCGTCCCGCTGGCACAATACGGCGATCCAGCTTATGACAAGCTGCGGCGTGGTCGGCTTGGTAGCATATGGCTTCCATAGATTTCAGACCACCCGGTTTTTCATCTTCAATCACACGAAGGAAAAGAATTTTATCGGCTGCTCGCTGCTGGTGCTGCTGTGCTGCAGCTTGGTGGACTGCCACTTCTTCAATATCGGTCCGGTGCTGTTTTACGCTATGGGACTTGCCTTTGCAGAAAACAGCCATAAGATTTCATAATGCAATAAAGCCTGCACACATTTTTGAATGCGTGCAGGCTTTTTCTATTTTTCAGTTGATTTCTGTGAAATCGTGTGGTATAATCTGAATGTATCAAAAACAACTATATTTTTACACAAACAAACTTTAAGGCAGGTGATTAAAGCGAAAAAGACCGTACCTGCAGCGCATCTGGGTGCGTAGGTCAGCTTTTTTATCTTGACTCTTTGGCAATTTATGCAAATACAGGATATAAAAAGCTATAGACAAAGTGCACCCCAAAGAGTATAATATACCGCGTCAGTAAAAGGTTTTACTGCAATCTATTTTTGAGGGTGATAGGATGAAACTGATTATTAAAAATGACTATGAAGAAATGAGCGCCTGGGCAGCGCAGCATATTGCAAATGCCATTAACAATCACAAGGAAAACCGTCCCTTTGTTCTGGGTCTTCCCACCGGTTCTTCTCCTCTGGGCACATACAAGAAGTTGATCGAGATGAACAAGGCAGGCAAGGTGAGCTTTAAGAATGTAGTGACCTTCAATATGGACGAGTATGTGGGTCTGCCCCGGGAGCACGACCAGAGCTACTGGTACTTTATGCACGATAATTTCTTTAACCACATCGATATTCCTGCTGAGAATGTGAACATTCTCGACGGTATGGCAGAGGATCTGGAGGCAGAGTGCCGCCGCTACGAAGAGAAGATTGCCTCCTACGGCGGTATCGACCTGTTCCTGGGCGGCAGCGGTGTGGACGGACACATTGCCTTCAATGAGCCCTTTACCTCTCTGTCTTCCCGCACCGGTGTCCGGGCACTGACTCAGGATACCCTGATCGTCAACTCCCGCTTCTTCGGCGGTGACCCGGAGAAGGTCCCCAAGACCGCACTGTCTGTGGGTGTTGGCACAGTTTGTGACTCCAAGCAGGTTCTGCTGGTGATCAATGGCCACAATAAGGCACGGGCTCTGCGCCACTGTGTTGAGGGCGGTGTGGATCACGCCTGGACCATCAGCGCTCTGCAGCTGCACCCCGACGGCATCATCGCCTGCGACGAAGCCGCCTGCGGCGGGCTGGAGGTAGATACCTATAAGTACTTTAAGGGAAACTACAAAGACGAAGTGTAATTGAGAAATGGGGCTGTCTCAAAATGAATGAGACGGCCCCTAACATAAATATTTATGAAATTATTACTGTAGGGAAAGGCCTGTGTGCCGTTCCTAATTTTGCATTTTATAAGCATTTTTAGGAATGACACATAGGTCATTCCCTACATATGAATTTTGAGACAGCTCCATTTTTGCAGGAAACGGCGGGAGCAAGCCCCCGCCCTACCTTTACGAAGATCCATCGTATGGCGGGTGTCTTTATGCAAAAAAGCTTGGAAGCAAAAAACTTCCAAGCCTTTTGTATGCATTATCAAAGTACACGAACACCTATTCTAAAAAGGACAATAATAAATATCCTCTTAGCAGTAGTTAATGGACTTATATAAGCAGATATAATAAGTTAGATATTCAGCCAATAACCGAAGCCTGTTGGCACCACCCAATGGGATTGATTTCTCTATTTGTATGGATTCACTTCCTGAGAAGATTAATGAAACCTGATTAGGACGATTTCTTTTTCAAAAAGAACATTACAGTGCCCAGACCACCGGCAACAACAAGGATAATTGCCACCCATTTCCCTACGGAACTACTGCGCTGTAAATCCTCTTTTTCCGCGTTTTTTGACATGGTTTCTGAGGATGTCGGTTTCATATCGGCTGGCACACTCTCAACCGGTTTCGTTTCGGTAGGCTCACTTTCTGCAGCTTCTGTTTCATCTGGCTTAGTTTCGGAAGCTTCTGTTTCCTCTGTCAGGGTCTCAGCAGACTGTGTTTCTACAGGGGCTGTTGCTTTCGGTGCTGTCTCAGCGGGTCTGGTTTCTACAGGGGTAGAGGTGGCTTCGCTCGGTTTAACTTCCGACTCCGTGGTACCCTGACCTGGATACCCACATACCGTACAACACGCTTCATTTCTAAACGAATGACCGAAGCGCATGGTAAATCCGCAGATCTCGCAAAGCATCTCGTGGGAGATGTCGTTTTGTTTGCCGGTCAACACCAAATGATGTTGCTCCGTCGATTTCGCTCCGCAGGAACAGACAATGACATGGTCTTCATAATAGTTCGATTTGTTCCCGTCCCATTTCCACTGATGCTCATGGGGAGGTGGATTGCCGCAAACAGTACACTTTCCGTCATTTCCGTAAATGTGATCTTCGGTAGTGGTTGTAGCACATTGTGTACAGCGCAGATCGTGGTTGTAGGCATAGCTTTTTCCGTTATACTGCCAGATGTGTTCATGGGGTGTATGACCGCAGATGGTACAGATACCTGCGTTGTTATTACGATGGGTGCTCTCTTCCTCTTCTCCGCAGCCGCTGCAGACCATACAGTGCCAGTAGTCGCTGGACCACGCACACTGCCAGTTATGGGTATGTTGATAATAGCCGCAGACTGTGCAGATTTCTGCGCTGTCAACTGTATGATCTTCGAGTTTGAGTTGACCGCAACCATTGCATTCAAAGTTATGGCCGTGCCGACCGCCTGACTTTAGTACCCACTCATGGATATGTTCCTGTTCAGTGGCCAATACTCCGGTTGCCATACTCAAAATGATGGCAAATGCCAGTACTACGGTAAGTAACATTTGGATATACTTTCGCATTTTGTTCCCTCCTTTTTAGTGGTTTATTATATTTTATCATCATATGATAGTGCGTTCAATCCATAATAGTGCATAAAACTTTTTCATAGTTATTCAGCAAAATACATAAAAGCTACCTGTTTAGCCTGCCCTAAGCCTGTTGGCACTACCTAAGTGGGAATAAGTATAAAAAATGCCACCTGCGAATAAACGCAGATGGCATATTTTTATGATGTCAGAGAATAATCCAAATTGTTCTTTTGGGAATAATTTGGGGTGTACGATGACAGTGAGATTATTCCCACTCGATGG
>JAZQDL010000104.1:0-47181 GCA_045546835.1 Faecousia sp. | reverse complement strand
TTATCCGCCCGTGGCATTACGGGCGCGCAGGCGGCACAGCGTGTTTTGTCAGCTAACGGTGTTGGGAATGTTAAAATCGAACGGGTGTCGGGAAATCTAACCGACCACTACGATCCCAAGACCAATGTGATCCGACTTTCCGATGGTGTCTATGACAGCACATCTACTGCAGCCATCGGAGTTGCCTGTCACGAAGCAGGTCACGCAGTTCAGTATGCACAAGAATATGCGCCTATCAAATTGCGCGCAGCCATTATTCCCGTTACCAATTTTGGCTCAAAATTGGCTTTGCCTTTGATTTTACTTGGCGTTTTACTGTCCGGTTTCATCAGCGCATCTTACACCTTTGTGTATTTAGGAATTGCCTGCTTTGGGCTGTCCTTGGTGTTTCAGCTAATCACACTGCCTGTAGAATTTAATGCAAGCCATCGGGCACTGGAATCGATCCGGGGATCAAACATCCTGACAGATGATGAGATCAGAGGTGCGAGAAAAACCTTATCTGCTGCTGCACTGACTTATGTAGCAGCTACCGCCGTCTCTCTTGCGCAGCTTTTACGCCTGCTGGTCCTATTCGGCGGCGGAAGAAGCAGAAATAACAGAAGATAATAAACATACCGCCTCAGGTCAGCCTGAGGCGGTAAAATTATTAAAACTTATCCAAAGTACCAGAAATGAACGCTTTTGTTTTTTCGCTGCGAGGTGCATTGAAAACCTGCTCAGGTGTGCCGATCTCCTCGATCACACCGTCCGCCATATAGATCACTACATCGGCAACGCTTTTGGCAAATTCCATTTCGTGAGTTACCACAATCATTGTATTATCTTTACTTTTCAATCCGCGAATGACACGCAATACTTCACCGGTCAGTTCCGGGTCAAGGGCGCTGGTAGGCTCGTCAAAGCACAGCACTTCCGGGTTCATTGCCAGTGCCCTGGCAATGGCAACACGCTGCTGCTGACCACCGGACAGCTGATAAGGGTAACTGTCCAACTTTTCAGATAGTCCCACCCGTTCCAAAAGCAGCTTCGCGTTCTTCTCAATTTCCTCAGGTGTCCCCTTTTTCAGCAGTGTCGGTGCCAAGGTCACATTTTGAAGCACCGTGTACTGGGGAAACAGATTGAAGTTCTGAAACACCAAGCCAAAATGCAAGCGGTTCTGACGGATCGCCTCATCATTCATCTTTGCCTTATCAGCGGCATCAAGCAGGACATTGTCTCCCACGATGATCTGACCTTCATCCGGTGTTTCCAGAAAATTCAGACACCGCAAAAGTGTAGTCTTACCACTGCCGGAGGAGCCAATGATCGCAAGTACCTGACCTTTTTCCAGAGAAAAATCGATACCTTTGAGAACCTCAAATTTACCGAAGTTCTTTTTAATATTCTTAACTTCCAATAATGCCATAATTAACTCCTGAAATAACTGAGTTTCTTTTCAAGCTTTCCTAACAGTATGGTCAGAATTCCCACAAAAATCAGGTAAAATACGCCAGTATAGAACAGCGGCCATACCAGTGCTTTTGTGGCAGCAAGCTCCTTTGCCTGCTTGATGATCTCACTGACGATGATACAATTGGCAAGTGCAGTGTCCTTGATCAAGGTGATGATCTCATTGGACATGGGCGGAACGATCCGCTGGATGACCTGCTTCAGAACGATCTTACGGAAGATCTGGGTCTTGGTCATACCCAGCACATAGCCTGCTTCGTACTGACCCTTTGAAATACTCTCAATGCCGCCCCGATAGATCTCTGAGAAATAACAAGCATAATTCAGAGAAAAAGCAATCAACACAGCGCTAATGCGTCCGGCATCCCGGATACCATATTCAAGATACATAAACCGGTCCAGCTTACCAAAGATCTGATTGCCAAACAGTAAGCCCGGCACATAATAGATAATGAAGATCTGGAGCATCAGGGGAACGCCTCTGACGATCCACACGACCACTTTTGATATCCCCTTAACCAGCTTAAATTTGCTCATAGAGCAAAAGGCAATAGGCAAACCAAGCGGTGCGCCGCAAAGCAGCGTCACCGCAAAGATTAGCAGGGATATCCAAAAGCCGTCAAGAAGAAATTTTGTGACCTCTAAAAACGACATTTCAGTACTCCTAAGTATGTATTATTTCTGATCGGAGAAATCGGTAATTGCAGTATTAGAAACACCGTACTGCTCAGCAAGCTTTGCGATGGTGCCGTCTGCTGCCAGCTTTTCCAGTTCTGCATTTACAAGAGCTGTCAGTTCACTGCCCTTCTTAAAGCCGATTGCGTAGTATTCAACATCACTGGACAGCGCATCAACCACTTCCAGATCTTCATAGTCGCCCTTACCCACATAGCTCTTTGCCAGCTGTGCATCCAGTACTGCGTAGTCAACATTGCCGGACAGGACCTCAGTCAGGCACTCAGTCTGCTTCAGGCACTTGGTCAGAACGATGTTCTCATCGATACCGGCAGCATAGGTTTCACCGGCAGAACCGCCTTCAACAGCTGCGAACTTGCCCTTCATATCGTCAACAGTTTTAATTTCAGAGCCCTTCTTAACCACGACGACCTGACGGTTTTCCATATAGTTGTAGGAGAAGTCAACCTTGTCTGCGCGAGCGATGCCGTCATCATCAGCAGTGTTGCAGGTGAAGCCGTTCCATACACAGTCGATGGTGTCGGAGTTCAGATCTGTGTACTTTGCGCTCCAGTCGATTTCCTGGAAGATAACTTTATAACCCAGGTTACCAAAAACAGCCTCAGCCAGATCGGTGTCGAAACCAATGAGCTCATTGTTTTCATCAAAGTAGTTCATAGGCTCGTAAATGGTATAACCAACAACGATGGTCTTGTCACCTTCGGTCTTTGCATCGGTTGCCGCTTCGGTTGCATCACTGGTCGCGCTGCCTGCGGTTGTATCTGCTACATCGCCCAGTGCATCAGAACCGGTTGTACCTGCGGTGTCATCTGCGTTGTTGGCGCAGCCTGCAAAGCAAGCGACCAACATCAGGACTGCCAAAATCATTGCTACTAACTTTTTCATAATAATCATTTCCTTTCATTTTTACCCTTGGGGTTTTTGTTTGGATGACCGTATTATACTTCATCGTGCTAAAGTTGTAAAGGGGTAAATTGCTATTTTTCACACATTTGGTAATTCTGCCAATTTCAGACAGCTCAAAAGCTATTGTTTCAGTCATAAAGACAACGAATGTTATGATTTTTAAAGGTAACATACCATTTCTTGACATTTTATAGGTTTTCCAGTATACTATTACAGGTGTGAAAAGTATGAAAAGTATGAAAGGAGGTCCTTATGGCAGGAGGAAAACACATACTGGGTAAGCTAAATTCCCAACGTGTATTCGGAACAGCAAAAGTTGGAGACCGAGGACAGATCGTAATCCCCAAGGAAGCCCGGGAAATGTTCCATATTCGCCCTGGGGATACACTTTTAATATTAGGAGAAGAGGAAAAAGGTCTGATAGTTTCAAGGCCGGATGTTCTGCGGGAATTGGCAGATCAAATATTTGACAGTGGAAAAATGAGGATTAAAAATGACTGAACTATTAGAATTATACAACACTATGGGCATCTCCCCTGCTGTCTATCATTATGGTGAAAAAGCGCTGGGTACACTTAAGGAACGGTTTGATGCCATTGATCAGGTAGCAGAACACAATCAGGCGAAGGTGATCGCTGCAATGCAGAAAAACCGGGTCTCTGCAGCCTGTTTTACCGCTACCACCGGCTATGGCTACGATGATGTCGGCCGTGACAATCTGGAAAAGGTCTATGCAGATGTGTTTCACACAGAAGCAGCACTGGTTCGTCCACAGATCACCTGCGGCACTCACGCACTGACCGTTGCTCTTTCTGCAAATCTTTTACCCGGCGATGAGCTTTTAAGTCCCGTAGGACTCCCCTATGATACCCTACAGGAAGTGATTGGCATTCGTCCCAGTGCCTGTTCGTTGGCTGAATACGGCGTAAGCTACCGGCAGGTCGATCTGCTGGAGGACGGCACATTTGATTATGAAGGAATTCGTGCCGCCATCAACGAAAAAACAAAGCTTGTGACTATCCAGCGTTCCAAGGGCTATGCTACCCGTCCTACCTTTTCTGTAAAGCAGATCGGCGAGTTGATTGCATTCTGCAAATCCATTAAGCCGGATGTGCTGGTTATGGTAGATAACTGCTACGGAGAGTTTGTGGAAACCATCGAGCCCTCCGATGTGGGTGCGGATATGACCGTGGGCTCACTGATTAAAAATCCCGGTGGCGGTCTTGCTCCCATCGGCGGCTATATCTGTGGCACAGAAGCCTGCGTCAGTCGCTGTGCCTATCGGCTCTCAGCCCCCGGTCTGGGTCAGGAGGTCGGCGCCAATCTCGGTTTGATGACAAGCCTGTATCAGGGACTTTTCTTAGCTCCCACAGTGGTGGCAGGCGCAGAAAAAGGTGCGATCTTTGCTGCAAATCTTTATGAGCCCCTGGGCTTCAAATGCGTTCCCAATGCCACTGAAAGCCGTCACGACATTATCCAGGCAGTGGAGCTGGGCAGCGAGGAAGGTATGATTGCCTTCTGCAAGGGCATTCAGGCGGCTGCACCGGTAGATTCTTTTGCAACCCCGATGCCCTGGGATATGCCCGGTTACAATGATAAGGTCATTATGGCAGCCGGTGCTTTCGTGCAAGGCTCTTCCATTGAGCTTTCCGCCGACGGACCCATCCGTCCTCCCTACGCGGTTTATTTCCAGGGAGGACTGACCTGGTGTCACGCAAAACTTGGTATTCTAATGAGCCTGCAGAAGATGGTTGACGCAGGACTTGTAACATTATAAGGAGGAAATAAATATGACTTGGTTATTCTTTTCCATTGCAACCGCTCTTTTGTGGGGCACAGCAGAACTGTTTTATAAAAAGGGTGCATTGCCGAACGAAAAATATTCCCACCTGAAGATCTGTGTCTGGGTAGGCGTTATTATGGGCGCTCACGCGATCTTTACTCTGCTGACACAGGATATCAATTACAATCCCATAAACTTGATTCGCTATCTGCCAGTTTCTCTGTTTTACATCATCTCTATGGCATTCTCCTATTTTGGAATGCGTTTTCTGGAAGAATCCATTTCTGATCCCATCGAGAATACTGCCGGTGTCATTTGCACACTTCTGTTTGTGATTTTCCTGCAGGAAGAAATCTCCCTGTTTACCTGGGTTGCGATCGCAGTCATTACCGTTGGTGTTCTTGGCGTCAGCTTCCTGGAAAACCGTGGTGAAGCTCCCCGGAAGAAGAAGCTGGGTAAAAAGCTGGCAATCGTTTCCTTCTGCATGCCCTTTGTCTATGCCCTGCTGGATGCTTTTGGCACCTTCTTGGACGATGCTTTCTTCCTGATAGAGGATGTTGCTAATTCTCCTCTGGTGGATGTTACCCCTGAGACCCTTGAAGCTGTAGCCAATACCAGCTATGAGTTGACCTTCGCCCTGTTTGCTCTGGGTCTGTTCATCTTTATGAAGGCTAAGAAGGTCAAGTTTGGTTCTGTGCCCCAGCACAAAGATAAGATTCTGGCTGCCGTATTCGAAACCGCCGGTCAGTTCACCTATGTCTATGCACTCGGTGGCGTAGACGCTGTTGCCGCGCCCATTCTCTCCTCTGTCTGTGTTGTTTCTCTGCTTCTGTCCCGTATCGTCCTGAAAGAAAAGCTCTCCTGGAAAACCTATGCCTTTATCGCTGTTGTGATCATTGGTATTCTCCTGCTGGCAATCAGCGAAGAGCTATAACGCAATTTAGCTAATCACCCAATGGAAGCCCATTGGGTGATTTCTATTGACACGATCTGATATTTCAGGTATATTGAGTGTATTAAAGGAGGGATTTTTATGGAAATTTCCGTTGGTATGAAGGGCGAAGCTTCTAATCTTGTTGAGCGTGAGGACACTGCATTCGAGGTTGGTTCCGGCAGCCTGCTTGTTTATGCTACCCCTTGTATGGTTGCGCTGATGGAAGGCGCATCCTGTGAAGCAATTGCAGCTGCAATACCGGAAGAAAAGACGTCCGTTGGTATTGCTCTGAATATTTCCCATCTGTCAGCGACCCCTGTTGGTATGGAAGTTCGTGCGGAGGCAGAGGTCACCGAAGTAGAAGGAAATACGATTACTTTCCAGATCACAGCCTACGATGAAGCCGGTAAAATCGGTGAAGGTACACACAAACGAGCGATCGTTACATCTCAACGCTTTTTAGATAAGGTATACGCAAAACTGTAATACAGTAAAGATCCGGATGCAACGCATCCGGATCTTTAATCTTTTTACATTTCTTGTCTGCCTTCAAGGGCGCGGGACAGGGTCACTTCGTCGGCATATTCCAGTTGGCTGCCTACGGGCACGCCGTAAGCAAGGCGTGTGACCTTTACTTCCATAGGCCGCAAAAGCCGGGAGATGTACATTGCTGTGGCTTCACCTTCCGTGTCCGGATTTGTCGCCATAATCACTTCCCGGACATCTCCTGCACTCACGCGCTGCAACAGTTCCTTAATACGGATATCATCCTGTGTAACATGATCCAAGGGAGAAATCACGCCGTGCAAAACGTGATAAAGGCCTGAAAATTCGCGGCTGCGCTCCATTGCAATTACATCCTTCGGCTCTGCAACCACACAGATCACTCCTCTGTCACGCATTTGATCTTCGCAAATGGGACAAATCTCACGATCAGTCAGGTTCTGACAAACAGGACAGGTATGGACCGTTTGCTTTGCCTGAACAATCGCATCTGCAAAAGCCTGTGCTTCAATGTCAGATAATCCCAGTACATGAAAAGCCAATCTCTGTGCTGTTTTTCCACCGATGCCGGGAAGTCTTGCAAACTGGTCAGACAGTTCCTGCAAAGCTGCGGGAAAGTACTGCATATTAGAACAGACCTCCCAGATTCAGCCCACCGGTCATCTGGGACATACTATTTGCTGCATCTGATTCGGCAGCACGCATTGCCTCGTTCACAGCAGCGATTACCATATCCTGGAGCATTTCCACATCATCCGGATCAACAGCTTCCGGATTGATCTCCAGGGAAACGATCTCGTGCTTTCCGTTTACTTCAGCCTTGACCATACCGCCGCCAGTGGTGGCAGTATAGGTCTTCCGTTCCATCTCTTCTTGCATACGGAGCATATCCTGCTGCATCTTCTGAACCTGCTTCATCATCGCAGCCTGGTTCATTCCGCCGGGCATACCCCGAAATCCACCTTTTGCCATTTTACATTCTCCTATTACTTTATATTAATTACATCAGAATGGTCTCTTCCAAATTGCAGAAGCTGCTCCATTTGGCTGCTTTTAACCGCTTTCCCGGTTTGATCCTCAGCTACAACCCGGATCTTCCGTCCCAGCTTTGCAGTGGCCTTATTTTCAATCAAACCCAAAACCTCAGGCTTGTTAATCATATCCTTGATAAAAGGTGCTGAACACATAAGCACCAGCTTGTCACCTTGCAGGATGCCCTTTACCGGTGCATTGGGAGAGGCTGCAAAAAATCCCATAAGCGGAGGTCTCAGTTCACTGCGAAGCTCAGAAGCAATATCAGTCCAAAAGCCCACCGGTGCTTCCGCCAGTGTTTCCATCGGTGCTTCTTGTATAAACGCAGGAGGTGCGTCAGCATCATCCGGAACAGGGGGTAATTCCTCTTCCGTTTCCACAGAAGCTTCCTGTATCGGAGCAGTTCGAACAGAAACACTTCCGCTGCGGATCTGATTTTCAAGCCGACTCAGACGGGCATTGATTGCCTCAGCATCCAGCGTAAGTTCCGGCTGGCACATTGATACAATACAAAGCTCCGTATCCATCCGACGGCTGGTGCTTCTTGTAAAGCCTGCGGCTGTCTGCTGGATCAGGTTCATCATCCGGGTAAGTTCCCCGCTGGAAAAGCGGTCAGCAAGGGTCATAACCTCCGTATCAGATGCAACGCCGGAAAGAAGTGTGATCCCCTCTCTGGGTGCAGTCTTTATGATCATAAGGTCCCTGGTCATACAGGCAAGCTCATCCAGCAGTGCGCCCATATCCTTTCCTTCTGCGTAAAAACGATTCACAAGGGAAAGTGCAGCGCTGGTATTATGGTCAGCAATGCACTGCATCAGCTTGCCGCACTCCTGAATGCCCGCAATGCCAAGGCAGGCGTATATACGCTCCGCAGTAAGCTCACCTGTGGTTGCGGAAGCACACTGATCTAACAGGCTCAGGGCATCACGCAGACCGCCGTCTGCCATACGCGCCAGGACTCTGGCTGCAGAGTCATCCAGATCAATATTCTCCTGATAGGCTACATACTGCAGTCGTGCAGCGATGTCTTCCTGTCCGATCCGACGGAAGGAAAACCGCTGACAACGGGACAGGATCGTAGCCGGAACTTTATGAAGTTCTGTGGTCGCCAAAATAAACAGCAAATGCTCCGGCGGTTCTTCGATGATCTTCAATAGTGCATTAAACGCCGAAATGGACAGCATATGCACCTCGTCGATAATATATACACGCATCTTTACCTGAGAAGGCGAATAGATCGCATCGTCCCGCAGGTCACGGATGTTGTCAACACCGTTATTGGAGGCTGCATCGATCTCCAGCACATCCATACAAGAACCGTCGTCGATTGCACGGCAAGCCGCGCAAGTGTTACAGGGGTTTCCGTTCTGCAAATCTGTGCAGTTAACAGCCTTTGCGAGAATTTTTGCACTACTGGTCTTACCAGTTCCGCGGGAGCCAGTAAACAGATATGCATGGCTCAGTTTACCGGTCATCAGCTGATTTTTCAGTGTTTGTGTAACAGCCCCCTGACCCACCAGATCATCAAAGGTCTGCGGTCTGTATTTTCTGTATAATGCCTGATACATCGGAAACCTCCTCTCTGATAAAAGTTTAGCGACCGGCCCATAACAAGATCGCACACCCACATTTGAGCAAACCGAACACCCGGTATCCTTGCAGCCAGCTCAGAAACGGCAGTCCCACGGCACACGGGAAGATCCGCTTAATGCTGCTTGGTTCCCCACCTGACATGGTTCACGGTTTCCCGTTGCGCAGGACCGTTTCATCAACACCTCTTACAAAGGCCAAACAGTACTCAAGCTTGTCCGGGTGTGGGAATTCATCCCTGCTATAGCGGATTGCAGGTAACAGGGCACCGCTATCTCCCCGACTAGTGCGACCTTGTTATGAGCCGGTCTGCTCATAACAAAGTTTGTTGTTTAGTTGAGTTTGGAATCGATAAAATCTGCCAGTTCCTGGAAGTTGGTGATCTTCTGATCCTCCAGCTCCAGCTCAACACCCAGTTCATTCTCCAGATCCATAATCATCTCAACGATATCCAGCGAGTCAATGCCCAGGCTCTCAAAAGTACTGTCCGGAGTGATCTCAGCCGGGTCCAATTCCAACTGCTTTGCAGCATATGAAACGAGTTTTTCGTACATTCTCTTTTCCTCCATATTGCATCGTATTTGATACCTTAAGTATTTTAGTATATGCGCCGGGTTTTGTCAATGTTTTTTAACTGCCATACCTGCAGCATAGGCAGTCGCCCAAGCGATTTGCAGATTAAATCCGCCCGTGTATGCATCGCAGTCAATGATCTCACCGGCAAAGTACAAACCTTCTTTGCATTTTGACTGCATTGTTTTTGGATCGATCTGGGAAGTCTTAATGCCGCCGGAAGTAATAATCGCTTCTGACACCGGGCGTTTTCCGGATATTTGGACGGGGAATGCTTTCAGAAGGGCAACCAATGCTCTGCGCTGTTCTTTTTTTAGAGAATTTGCCTGCAGGTCAGTAGGAATATTCAGTTTTCTGAGAACCACAGGGATCATAGACCGTGGCAACAGATCCGTCAGCGCATTTTCCATTGTGCGGTTTTTATACTGCTCCAGATCCCGCAGAAGTCTGTCATTGAGCTTACCTTCATCCAGCGCAGGCTTCAGGTCGATCTGAAAATAGCAGTCCTCCCCTTTCAGGTGTGCGCTGGCGCTGAGCACCGTCGGACCGGATACACCAAAATGTGCAAAAAGCAGTTCTCCAAAATCCTTATAAAGAAGCTTTCCTTTTCCACTAAAAAGCTTCACTCCCACATTACGAAGGCTCAGGCCCTGCATATCCTGACAGTCCGTTCCCCTAGTTTCCAACGGTACAAGTGATCCCTCAGGTGCAATAACAGTATGCCCCAGAGCCTCAGCCATCGCATAGCCGTCACCTGTTGAGCCGGTAGCCGGATAAGACACACCGCCGGTTGCCAGAATGACCCATTTGACATCATACTTCTGCTTGTCAGTCAAAACCCCGGTCACCTGCGCACCGTCCGACAGGATCTCACGCACCCGTTCCGTCCGGACGGTAACGCCGGTTTCCCGCATTTTTGCCTTTAAGCAATCCAGAACGGATGCTGACCGATCACTGGCCGGAAACACCCGGTTTCCCCGCTCTGTTTTCAGAGGGCAGCCGTTATCTTCGAAAAAAGCCATTATCCGCTCCGGAGGGAACGACTCCATTGCGCTATACAAAAATTTTCCGTTTCTCGGTATATTCTGCAGCGCCTCTTGCGAAGAGCAGTTATTGGTCACATTGCAGCGGCCTTTTCCGGTAATCAGCAGCTTTTTTCCAAGCCGATCGTTGCGCTCCAGCAAAAGCACACGGTTGCCCTGCCCGGCTGCAATGATGGCAGCAAACATTCCTGCTGGACCGCCGCCAATTACGATCCCATCGTACATCATTTATCCACTTCCTGTGTGTCGTATACTTTGTATTCTTGCCAAACCCGTTCCAGCGTATCAAAATTCTTTTCGAGTATTTCTTCACGACCGGATGCCAGTGCCACAAGAAGCGCATTAACCAGGCTCAGAGGCGCTACCAAAGAGTCCACAAGGGATACCATATCACTTTTCGCCACCAGAACATAGTCACTATCCTGGGCCAGAGGTGAAAGGTTGCTGTTGGTCAGTCCTACAACCGACGCGCCAACACTGCGGCAGTATTGAACACCTTTCACGGTTGCAGTAGAATATCTGGGAAAGCTAAAAGCGATCACCACATCGCCTGCCTCGATGTTAACCAGCTTTTCAAACATTTCACTGCCGCCGGAGGTGGTAACCACATGGACATTGTCGAACATATAGTTAAGATAATATCCCATAAAATTTGCAAGGGCCGCTGCAGAGCGAACACCCAGTACAAAGATCCGTTTTGCTTTCAAAATAGCAGATACTGCATTGCGGAAATTTTCCCGACTGACCGTTTCGTTGGTCTGACGCAGTTTGTCCATATCCCCGTGGAGAACCATAGAAACCACATCCTGATCGCCCAGGCGGTCATTGGTAACACCGATGCGCTGAACAGAGGTCAGGCGGTTGAGGACCATTTCCTGCATAGCCTTCTGCATACTGGGATAGCCGTCATAACCCAATTCCATAGCAAAACGGACAACCGTAGACTCCGACACATTCACAGTCTTTCCCAGGCGACTGGCAGTCATAAAGGCAGCCTTATCGTAATATTCCGTAATGTAGTCCGCGATCCGGCGCTGCCCTTTGGAAAATTCCCCTGATTTGGATTTTAAAATTGAAAGAATATCATCCCGCATAATACCCTCCAAAAAATAACCTTTTATATAATTATCATAACAAATATACCCCTCTTTTGCAAGTAAAAGAGGGGTATATTGCAAAATTATTTTCTAAGCATCTCTACTTCTTCCTCTGTTAAGTACCGCCATTTCCCTAAGGGAAGGTCTCCAAGCTTAAGATTGCCCTCCTGAATACGAATCAGGCGCAAAACCTCCATTCCCGCAAGGGCACACATTTTGCGCACCTGCCGGTTGCGTCCTTCGTGGATCACGACCTGTAAGCGCGCCTTTCCCTTTTCATCCGGTGAATTGAGCACTTTTATGTGCGGTGTGGCAATGGTATAACCATCGATCACCGCCGGCTTTTTTAGAAGTTCCAAACCTTCCTGGGTAAACCCTCTGACTGTTACCTGATAGGTTTTCTCCACCTCGTGTTTCGGATGCATCAGGTGGTTTGCAAACGCACCATCATTGGTAAAGACCAAAAGTCCCTCAGAATCCATATCCAGCCGTCCCACAGGATAAACCCTTGTGCCGCAGTCACAGACCAACTGTGCCGCATTTTGCCGGCCCTTTTCATCCGACAGCGTCGTCACATACCCTCTTGGTTTGTGGAGCATCAGGTAAACTTGCTTTCCTGCGGACGGAAGGGGTCTTCCGTCCACAAGGATATTATCTGTATCCGGATCAGCCTGATCACCCAACCGGCAAACCTGTCCATTACAGGTCACTCTGCCGGCGGTGATCCACTGCTCCGCCTGTCTGCGGGAAGCAAGTCCCCGTGCCGATATAATTTTTTGCAGACGCTCTTTCATAGTTCTCCTCTAATCCATAAACGTAACTTATCCGATAATGACCTTTCAGGCTCCATTTCCCGCTCCACGGTATCCCCAAACACCAGGGAAACCTTACCGATCATTTTATCCCCAATGCATACATAGGCAAAACCTGCATCCTGCCCTCTGACTACCGGTGCATATACAAATCCAGGTTCAGACAGCTTGATTTCAGGTTCTTCCCCTTCCGACAAAGCATATTCAAAGTCAGCAGCTGCCAATAGTGCCACTGTTCCGCATTCGCCACCGGCAATCTGCAAATGACCAAGCACATCTCCTTGTGAGACGATCTTGCGCACACGGTAGCCGGAGAAGCCATCCTCAAGGAGCTTTTTGTGATCCTCCCAGTCGTTGGGAGCATTCATCGTCACTGCGATCAGTCTGCGCCCCTGACGGGTAGCGCTGGACACTAAAATGCGCCCCGCAGCTTTTGTATAACCGGTTTTCACACCATCAGCGCCCTCAACCTGCCACAAAAGCTTATTGTGATTTCGCAGGCTTCTGCCGGTGATATTGACTGTTTTTGCAGAAACTGTCTTTGCAAAAATCGGATTTTCCATGGCATAAGCAGCAAGCACAGCCATATCTTTGGCTGTTGAATAATGCCCCGGTGCATCCAGACCGTTGGGATTGACAAAATGGGTATTCTCCATTCCTAAGATGCGTGCTTTATCGTTCATCATTTCCGCAAAGCCTTCCACTGTACCGCCGCAATAGATCGCCAGTGCCACTGCCGCATCATTGCCGCTGTGGAGCATCAGACCGTACAGCAGTTCCTGAACAGTCAAAACTTCACCCGCTTGCAGGTAGATCGAAGACCCTTCGATTCCTACTGCCTCTTTGGGAATACGAAACCGATCCAGCACATTGCACTGCTCGCACACAACCAGCGCAGTCATAATCTTTGTGGTACTTGCGATCAGACTCTGCTGATCCGCATTTTTCTCATACAGCACGCGACCTGTCTGGGCATCCAGCAGCATTGCGTGCTCTGCCGAGATTCCATTACAAGGAAAAACCAGGATGGCAGCAAGCAGTGCTGCTGACATCCCGGCGAGTATCCTTTTCATATCCATCACCCAGGTCTATTTTTACCCGCGCGCAGGAAATTATTCTTATTTTTCTTCTTTCTTTTCCAGCCGGGACTCAATAAAATCCGCGATCTTGTCCAGCGTATCCGGAATCATTTCCACAACACGGTCTGCAGTGGTATTGGCAGGGGCTGCCATAGGCACGATCCGTACGCTTCCTTCCTTGACGATCAGAAATGCCACCGGAGATACCTTCACACCGGCGCCTACACCGCCACCAAAGGGATATTCGTTTGCGGACTGATTCTTAGCATTGAAGTCAGAACCGCCGCCGCCCAGCCCGATACTGATCTTGGAAATCGGGATGATCGTCACACCGTCCGGTGTGGAGATTGGCTCACCTACCACAGAGTTGGCATCCACCATCTCACGGATCTTTGCAATGGTATTTTCCAGCATATTCGGAAGCTTCTGGCTCATACTTTAGCACCGCCTTTTCGCAATTTCATAATGTTAAGATATTCCCGCAGGGCCGGAATTCCGTGGTGGGCCCCAAGTCTTAAGAGCCTGCCCACTGTAATGGTCAGATCCAGCCGTGCATATATACGGGTTTCATTGGATGTGAAATCACACTGTACTTCCACATCCCGTTTTTTGATCACAAAATGCCGTTCCAGCAAGGGGATCAAATTACCTACAGCTGCCCACGCCCGACCGTAATTGACTGCCAGATCACACGGGTCATCTCCACCTAGCGTCAGCTTTAGGTCCAATCTTCTCACACGCAGTTTTCCTTTGGCAGCACCGAGAAAATCAAGCACTCTGCGCAGCAGTGGTGCAAAATCCTTTGCGCTGCCGCCGGAGGTTTGCTTACTTTGGGTCGGTTCTTTCTTAGCCGGTGCTTGCTTTTTGGGTGTATCCGCCGTTTTTTTCTTGCGTGGATAAACAGTCAAACGGACCGGACCGACTAAGACCTGCACTTTGGGTCCGGCGGTATTGTAGATAGCGCTGATCCCAATGGGCAGCACGGCAATCCCGACCAGGACACCGAGAGCGATCAGCCATCCCATCAATTTGCCTCCTCGATCTTCATCTGGTCCGGATCTTCTTCGATGATCGGTTCACCAAGATCCACCTTATCAATGGGCGGTAGTTCTTCCAAGGAACTCAAGCCGAAAGTACGGAGAAAATCCGGAGTGGTTTTGTACAGAATAGGACGACCGGGCACATTCAGCCGGCCTGCATCCTCGATCAGACTTTTGGACAGGAGCGCTGCCACAGAATAAGAGCTGTCAACACCGCGGATCTGCTCTACCATTGCCTTTGTGGCAGGCTGGTAGTACGCAATAATCGTCAGCGCCTCCAGCTGAGAAGATGACAGCTTCGGGGGCTTCCGGGTTTCCAGTGCTTTTGTAATGTAATCTGCCATCTCACCGGAGGATACCATCTGGTAACCCTTATCAAGACGCAGAATACGGATGCCTCTGCGGTTAAAGGCTAGCTCGTCTGCCAGTGCGTCAGTCGCCGCAATAATATCTGCTTCGTCTGTTTCCAGGGTCATTGCCAGGCGGGAAATGTCCACCGGCTCACCGGAAGCAAATAAAATGGCTTCAATAGCCCTTTGTAAATCATTTTGTTCCATTATTCATTCTCCTGTTCCTCCGGCTCCTGGAGCAGGCGGATATTGGGATTTTCCCCGGAAATATCGTCTTCCAAACATACGGAATTGGTTTTGCACAAATCGAGGATTGCCAGGAAAGTGGCAACGATCTCACTGCGGCTGCGGCTGCCCTTAAACAGGTTCTTAAGCCGCTCAATGCCCCGCAGGACCAGTCTGCGAACCACTTCCTTTGCCTTTCGGGAAACGGGATAGGGTTCTTTACCCACGATGCCCTTAAAGTTGACTGTGGGGGGTGGCAGACGGCGCTGATTGCGCTCTGCGATCTCGTCCAGCGCCCGGAGCATATCCTCCGGCTCATGCTTATAGCGGTAGGTCTTATCCCGGCGCAGAGGTTCCGGTTGCTTTACAAAAATGCCTCTGCCAATCTCATTGCGTGGCTCCAGTGCGGAGACAGCAATGCGGATCTGTTCCACAGCTTCCTTCCGCTGGCGTTCGATCAGGGACTGACGGAGCAGATCAAGCTCAGACTCTGCCTCTGCCTGCTCAGCCGCAGACAGGAGCATTTTCGTCTTAATGAGCATCAGGTGGGATGCCATTGTAATAAACTCACTGGCGATCTCCATATCCAAGCGCTTCATTTCGTCCAAATAAGCCAGATACTGCTCTAAAATAGCCGCAATGGAAACATCCTGTATCTCTATTTTGTTTTTACTAAGCAGCAGAAAAATAACATCCAGAGGGCCTTCAAAATCCTCCATAACCTCGCTGCGGGTACGGATAATGCCCTCTAAACGGTATTGCGGTTCTCCCATAGCAATTCCTCATACAAATATTTACATACATTATAGCATTTATTCCCCACAGACGCAAGCACCAAAATCAGCGGGCATAGCCGAAAGGCCATACCCGCTGGTGTTCCTGTTTATTCCCCTGTGATTTCTCCAACGCCGTCCAGCACATACTTGGGACGGTACGGAAATCTGTCCACATCTTCCTTTGCTGTGCAACCGGACAGCACTAACACGGTGGTGAGGCCCGTTTCGATGCCTGCGATAATATCAGTGTCCATCCGGTCACCTATCATAACAGCCTCCTCCGAATGAACGCCCAAAAGCTTCAGTCCGGTACGCATCATCAGCGGATTGGGCTTACCTACAAAATAGGCAGTTTTGCCGGTGGCCAGCTCAATTGGTGCGATCAGTGCCCTGCAGGCAGGAAGCATACCCGCTTCGGAAGGACCTGTCATATCCGTATTTGTTCCGATCAGCTTTGCACCGTTTTGTACCAGGCGAACCGCATGGACCACATTTTCGTAGTTATAGTTTACGGTTTCCCCTACGATCACATAATCAGGATTTACATCATTCATCGTGATGCCCGCTTCATAAAGGGCATTCACAAGTCCCGGTGCACCGATCACATAGGCGCTGCAGCCGGGTGCCTGATTGCTGATAAATTTAGCAGTTGCCAATGCACTGGTGTAAAAGTGCTTCTCGTTCACATCAAGTCCCATTCTTGCAAGCTTTTGCTGAAGCTCCCTTGGAGAACGCTCACTGGAGTTTGTCAGGAACAAAAACTCTTTATTGTTCTTATATAACCAATCCACAAACTCTTTTACACCTGGCAGCAAACGATTTCCGTGATAGATCACACCATCCATATCGCATATAAAGCCCCGTTTGGAACGCAAATTTTCCATAGATTTCTCCTTTACTCATCTTTTATCCTACTTTGGAATATTGTAGCATTGCTTCGCAAAAATTTCAAGTGGAGTAACACCTTCTGTTTTACAGAAATATTTGCTTTTTATGACAGAATGTGCTATTATTCTTATATACAATCGTTGGAGGGATGCTCTATGGCACAGCGCAGCAATCGGTATAAGGAAATGGAACGGTATATGACATATGCACTCATCGCCGATGCAGTGCTTTTTGTGCTGTATTTGATCTGTGCAGGCAGTGGCGTTGTGTGGCTGAAGGTCATTCTGGCAATTCTCACCATTGCACTGTCCGGTCTGTGCCTTGGCTATCTGTATCTTTCCAAGGAGCTTTTGCGGCAAAGAAGCCTGTGGATGAGCGCCTGTGCGGGAGCTGTTTTGGTGTGTGTTCTATTTTCTCTGATTTTGAACTTCCCCAGTCCCAATAAATATAAGAAGGATAAGACCGAAAACGAACCTTTAACTGCATCCGTGTTAGTTGATATGATTTAATATTCCCAAACAGTAACGGCGGGGAGCGCAAATGCGCTCCCCGCCATTACTGTTTTTTTGTGCCTGTTGGGAATATGCATTTTGCGGACACCCCGGGAGGGTGTCCCTATGGGCGCGGTTGGTGGAAATTTGTAGGGGCGGCAATTTGCGGCCCGCTCAATTTTCCTGTATCGAACAGTTTTGGCGGGCGGATGTGGGCATCCGTACCTGCAATATTTGTAAGAAACTGTAACATATTAAATTTTCCATTAAATACTTGCTTTTTGTAATAATGTGTGCTAGAATACTCAGGATATTTCAATGGCAGAGATTGGGCTGTCTTGTGCCAAAAATGTGTTTTCAGAGAAAGCGGGATGGTGCGATCCGCTTAACGCAAGGTACAAGGCCTTCTCCCAGGAGCTGTGGTCTGAAGCAACAGTAGGGCTTACCGGTTGATCCCGTTACCGATCAAAGGTGTATTTGCACCGAAAGCTGCGCCGACAGGCGAATTGCGGGTGGTACCGCGGAGGAAACTTCGTCCCGATTTTGGGATGGGGTTTATTTTTTTGAATTTTTACAAAGGAGATATAAAATGAAAGAACAGTTAGAGCAAATCAAGCAGCAAGCGCTGTGCGCTCTGGATGCAGCAGCTACGCCTGCTGATCTGGAAGAACTGCGTGTTCGCTATCTGGGTAAGAAGGGCGAGCTGACTGCTGTACTTAAGCAGATGGGCAGTCTTTCCGCCGAGGAGCGCCCTGTTATGGGTCAGGTGGCAAACTCTGTACGCGCTGTGATCGAAGAAAAGCTGGAAAGCCGCAAGGCTGAGATCGGTGCGGCTGTGCTGGAAGCAAAGCTTGCCAGTGAAGCCATCGATGTTACCATTCCCGGCGAGCAGGTGGCTATGGGTCACGAGCATCCGATGAATCAGGTGCTGCAGCAGATCAAGGACATCTTTGTGGGTATGGGTTATCAGATCGTGGACGGTCCGGAAATCGAACTGGCAGACTATAACTTTACCCGTCTGAACATTGAAGAGGGTCATCCCTCCAGAGACCGTTCCGACACCTTCTATTTTGACGACGAGGACAAGGTCCTTCTGCGTACGCAGACCAGCCCTATGCAGATCCGCTATATGGAAAACCATAAGCCCCCTCTGTGTATGCTGGCGCCCGGCCGTGTGTTCCGTAAGGACGAGGCTGATGCTACCCACTCCCCTATGTTCCATCAGATCGAGGGTCTGGTAGTGGCTGAGAACATCACAATGGGCGACCTGAAGGGTGCACTGATCACCATTATGCACAAGATCTACGGTCACGATGCCAATGTGCGTTTCCGTCCCCACCACTTCCCCTTCACCGAACCCAGCTGCGAAATGGATATGCAGTGCCACAAGTGTCACGGCACAGGTGAAGTAAACGGTGGTGTTTGCTCCACCTGCCACGGTGAGGGCTGGATCGAGCTACTGGGTGCCGGTATGGTCCACCCCGAGGTTCTGCACAATTGCGGCATTGACCCGGATAAGTATTCCGGCTTTGCCTTTGGCATTGGCCTGGAGCGGACCGCAATGGGCCGCCTGAAAATCAACGACCTGCGTCTGATCTTCGATAACGACGCCCGGTTCTTAAACCAGTTCTAAGGAGGCACTGAGGATGAAACTGAACAGAAAATGGATCAACGAAGAATTTGTAGATCTAAGTGGTGTTTCCGACAAGGAATATGTGGATAAGCTGACAGTGTTCGGTCAAAAGGTGGAAACCTATGAGCGGCTGGATGCACAGATCAAGAATGTTGTGGTAGGCAAGGTCGTTTCCATTGTCCGCCACGAAAATTCTGACCATATGTGGGTCTGCCAGATCGATGTGGGACAGGAAGAGCCTGTGCAGATCGTTACCGGCGCACAGAATGTCAAGGAGGGCGACCTTATTCCCGCTGCGCTCCATAATTCCTGGCTGCCCGGCGGCATCCACATCACCAAGGGCAAGCTTCGCGGTGTTGCCTCCAACGGTATGCTCTGCTCCCTGAAGGAGCTGGATCTGACTGTTGGCGACTTCCCCTATGCCATTGAGGACGGCATCTGGATTATTGAAGAGGACTGCAAGCCCGGTGACGACATTAATGCTGTGATCGGCAATGACGACACTGTTGTGGATTTTGAGATCACCAACAACCGCCCCGACTGCTACTCCATCATCGGTCTGGCAAGAGAGTCTGCTGCTGCATTTGGTCTGCCGATGAAGCATCACGAGCCTGTGGTTCAGGGAAGCGATGCCGGTTCTATGTACGACAAGCTGGATGTGGAAGTGCCTGCGAAAAACCTGTGCAATCGCTATACCGCACGGATGGTCGCCAATGTAAAGATCGGTCCTTCCCCCAAGTGGCTGCGTCAGCGGCTGCGTGCCAACGGCGTCCGCCCTATCAACAACATCGTTGACATCACAAACTATGTAATGCTGGAATACGGCCAGCCTATGCACGCCTTTGATTACCGCTATGTTTCCTCAGGCAAGATCATCGTCCGGGAAGCAGAGGCCGGTGAGACCCTCACTACCCTTGACGGCAATGTGCGTAATCTGAAGCCCGGTATGCTGGTGATCGCCGACGAGGATCGCGCCATTGGTCTTGCAGGCATTATGGGCGGCGAAGACTCTGAAATTATGGAAGACACCACCACGGTTGTGTTCGAATCTGCCAACTTCGACGGAACTTCTATCCGCCAGACTGCTCTGGCTCTGGGTATGCGTACCGATGCTTCCGGTAAGTTCGAAAAGCATCTTGACCCTATGATGACTGTTCCCGCTGTCAACCGCGCCTGTGAGCTTGTGGAGCTTTTGCAGTGCGGCGATGTGATGGACGGAATGATCGACGTGATCAATTATGTGCCCCAACCTAAGACCGTAGCTCTGGAGGCTGACAAAATCAATGCACTCCTTGGCACAAATATCCCCAAGGAAGATATGGTTAAGTATCTGAACCTGCTGGAGATCCCAGTGGAGGGTGACCAGATCCTTGTTCCCTCCTGGCGTCCCGACCTGAATCTGATGGCGGATATTGCGGAGGAAGTGGGCCGTTCCTACGGCTACAATGAAATCCCTACCACCGATTTCAAGACTTCTACACAGGGCGGTTATTCTCCCGTTATGAAGCTGGAGACAAAGGCCGGTTCTGTATGCCGTGCTTTGGGTTACAGCGAGATCATTACCTACTCCTTCGTTTCCCCTGCCATCTTCGACCAGATTTGCCTGCCGGAAAATTCCCCTCTGCGCAATACCCTGAAGATCCAGAACCCCTTGGGTGAGGACACCTCTGTAATGCGCACCACTGCTCTGCCCTCTATGCTGGACATTCTTTCCAGAAACTACAACTATCACAACAAGAATGTAAAGCTCTATGAGATCGCAAAGATCTATCTGCCGGTTGCAGGACAGGTCCTTCCGGAAGAGCCGAAGGTTCTTGTGCTTGGCAGCTACGGTGACGGCGTGAATTTCTTCACCCTGAAGGGTCAGGTGGAAGCACTGTTTGCTAATTTGCGGATCAAGAATGCAAGCTATGCCGCTGTCAGTGACAATCCCAGCTATCATCCCGGTCGTTGTGCAAAGGTAACCATCGATGGCGTCGATGTAGGCTTCATCGGTCAGATCCATCCGCTCGTAGCTAAAAACTACGGCATTGAGTGCGAGGTATACTGTGCCGAACTGAACTTCACAGCCCTTGTGAATCTGCAGCTTCCGGAGCCTACCTATATCCCCCTGCCCAAGTATCCTGCAGTGTCCAGAGATTTGTCCTTCATTTGCGACGAGGCAGTCACCGTGGCTCAGGCTGAAGCTGTCATTTCTCAGGCTGCCGGCAAGCTTCTGCGGAATATCCGTCTATTTGATATTTACCGGGGCACAGGCGTTGCTGAAGGTAAAAAGAGCCTTGCATTCTCTCTGGAGCTGCGTGCCGATGACCGGACTTTGACAGATGCGGATTCTGAAAAGGTTACTGCAAATGTTCTTGCAGCACTGAGTGAAAAACTGGGTGCAGTCCTTCGTTAACTGTCAAAATTTATATTTTTTCTGATAAAGGACTTTACACCTTGGCAAAATTGGGATATAATATGCTTAATATTCGGAAGGAGGTCGTTCCCATATGACGGACAATACCAAAAACACCATTAAATTCACCGTACCCAGTGATGATAAGGACAGTATGCGTCTTGTTCTTCGGAGTGTGTTCGACGCTCTGAATGAAAAAGGCTACAATCCCATCAACCAGATCGTTGGTTACCTGCTTACAGAAGATCCCACCTATATCACCAATTATAACAACGCACGCAGCTTGATCTGCAAGCTTGATCGGGACGAGCTTCTGCAAGAGCTGGTTCGCTTCTATCTGTTCCAGAAATAACAACCCTGACGGGAGGCTTTGCCACCGCAAAAGCCTCCCGATCTCATATTTAGGAGGTCCATATGTCTGAAGAACTTAACGGGCTTATTTACAAGGGTCATCCCCTGATGCGGAAAGATAACCTGATCTACTACGGCTCTATGGCTGACAGCCACATTGTTATGCTCCAGATCCTAGAGACAAAGGATGTAAACGGCACCCAGATTGCTACACGGGTCGCAGTTCAGCTTCAGCTGACAGATCCCACCGCAAAGAGCCGGGATCGTGTGGTTAAGAAAGGCGAAAAGGCCGGACTTTATACCGCTCTGGATTTTGGCTGTGTTTGGCTGGAAAGAGCATTGGCAGGTAAATAAACATAATAAATTTTAAGTGCAGCACTTTTGTGCTGCACTTAATTTTTGTTATAAAGCTTCTTTTGTAGCGCATACTAGCAAAAAAGAAGTAGGTGAAATAATGGAAAATCAAAAATGCGGGAAACAGAGTTTTCAGCTAACTGATCCCCCTGTGATTACCGCCTGGGCAAGTGTGGCGGGAAAAAAGGAATCGGAAGGACCACTAAAAGCATATTTCGATGTGATCGAAACAGATTCCTACTTTGGGCAAAAAACCTGGGAGCAGGGAGAAAAGCAAATGCAGGCAATTGCTCTGAAGACGCTTGCCGAAAAAGCAAATATTCGTCCGCAGGATTTCGGTCTTGTGTTCAGCGGTGACCTTCTCAATCAGTGTATCGGCTCATCCTTTACCTTGAGAAATATGAACATTCCCCATCTGGGACTGTACGGCGCTTGCTCTACAATGGCTGAAAGTCTTTTAATGGCAGCAATGGCTGTAGGTGGTGGTTTTTCTGACAATGTGGTTGCAATGACCTCATCCCATTTTGCCTCCTCAGAGCGGCAGTATCGCTTTCCTCTCGGTTACGGTGGCCAGCGGACCCCAACTGCCCAGTGGACGGTCACCGGCTCAGGCGCAGCACTGGTTGCCAGCTCCGGAAAAGGACCTCGCATCACTGCCTGCACGATCGGTACGGTTACAGACCTTGGGATCAAAGATGCAAACAATATGGGCGCAGCAATGGTGCCTGCGGCACTTGCTACTATACGGGCACATTTTGAAGATCTGAAGGTGAGTGCAGATGATTTTGACCTGATCGTCACCGGCGACCTTGGCCAATTAGGCAAGGAAGTCCTTCTGACATTATCCCAGCGGGAAGGTTTAGGTCTGGGCGGAAAGCTTGCAGACTGTGGCACACTTATTTATGATGTTCTGGAACAGGATGTCCACGCCGGAGGCTCCGGATGCGGATGCAGTGCTATCACATTGTGCGGATATCTGTTAAATAAGTTAAAGTCTGGAAAAATGAAAAAAATTCTATTTTGCGGAACAGGTGCTTTGCTTTCCCCCACTTCGACCCAGCAAGGGCTGCCAATCCCTGGTGTTTGTCACGCGGTTTCCATTACAGGAGGTTAATAAATGGACTATTTGAAAGCCTTTTTGGTAGGCGGTATTCTTTGTCTGATCGGTCAGATCCTGATCGACAAAACGAAATTGACCCCCGCAAGGATCTTAGTCAGTTATGTGGTAGCAGGTGTTATTTTAGGCGCGATCGGCATTTATGAGCCTATTGTAGAATTTGCAGGAACAGGCGCAACTGTACCATTAACAGGATTTGGAAATACTCTTGCGAAGGGTGTTAAGGAAGCTATTAATGAGGATGGTTTTCTCGGAGTATTGACCGGTGGTTTAAAAGCAAGTGCCGGTGGTATTACCGCTGCGATCACTGCGGGTTTACTTGCCAGCTTGATTTTTAAGGCAAAGGATAAATCCTGATATTTGGGGCAATCTATACCCAGCGGCAAGACCGCACGAAATACAGGAGGAACACAAATATGAATAACCAGAACAACAATCAGAACAGCAATCAGAACCGTAGCCAGAATCAGAATAACAACCAGAACCGCAGCCAGAACCAGAACAACAACCAGAATAACAGCCAGAATAACAGCCAGAATCAGAATAGCCAGAACAACAACCAGTATAACCAGAGCCGCTAATCATAGTAAATGGGCGTGTTGCTTTTGCAACACGCCCATCTGTCATTTAATTGGAACAAAACGGTTTAATCGGAAGAAGTAAAGCTGTGCTGATTTTACAGGCATTTCATAGATTCGTTCCAGTGCATCTGCGTATACAAGGACCTGAGAATGGTACTGTTCTGCCACCTCCAATACAATATCCTCTGTAACGCGGTTGGTCTTAAAATCGATAACTGTAATACCGTCCGGTTCAATCAACGCACAGTCCACAACACCTTGCAGTAACACCTGCTCATCTGTCATACCGGGAACATATTTTGAAGCATCATCCAAAATGGAGAACTTAAATTCTCTGAGGACATTGGCGCTTCCCATCAGCTTTCTTCCCAGCTCTGTTTCAAAAAAGCCTGTAACCTGACGGCAATCTACAAGCTGTGCCTGTTGCTGAGAAAGAATCCCATTCTGCGCAAGCCGATGCACTTCCCCTTGTACACCTGAAAGATCAACACAGCAATCGAAGCGGATATGCTGCATTAAAATGTGGTGGGCGTTTCCGTATTCCGCAGCCATATTGATTTCTTTCGAAAAAGAAGGTTTTCGGAACGCTCTTGCAGCCAGGTGCTGCAATGTATTTTCTGCAGCCTCCTGATCCTTTAACCGCCCCTTCAGTTGCGTAGCTGTCTGTTTTGACGGCGTTGTAGTTGCGGATATGTGGGGATATACATAGGAAAGATCCTGCTTTAGTTTTGCAATGGTTTCATCCGTCAGTCCTTCTGTTTTAACATCTTCTGCCGCAGAACTGATATCATCACGATCTGCTTCAACCACTTTTATCAGCCACGCAGGTTCCCCGAAGGAAACCTCCGCCGGTCGACCGCCAAGCTTGAACAATTCCCCTGCTTCCGTTCGTGTCATTGCTGTTTGCAATATCCACTCACCCGGACAGGTCACCGCTCCGGTCATCAGTTCACCGCTGCACAGCTGCGCCCGCTGGGCAATATCCTGAAGGTCAGCTTCCAGATTTTTCACCGCATAGGTCATAATCAGCCGATCTCTTGCCCGTGTCATTGCCACATACAAAACACGCATTTCCTCGCTGACGGTGTCGGATATGATCTTTGCTGAGATCGCCCGCTTTGCAATAGACGGATATTGGATACGCTGTTTTTGATCAACACAGCTCAATCCGAGTCCCAGCTCCCGATCGCATAGAATCTGATCGTAGGCACTTTCGTGGTTAAACCTACGGGAAAGGCCACACAGGAAAACAACTGGAAATTCCAGACCTTTGGACTTGTGGATGCTCATAATAGAAACAAAACCGGTCTGCTGATTATCGGTCGCCATATTCAGCCCCCGTTCCTGCACCGCATCCAGATGCTCCAGAAGCTGTCCCAGATCCCGTCCGCCTGCAGCATCATAATCCGATACATACTGGTAAAAGAAGTGCAAATTGGCGCTTCGCTCTGCGCCATCCTTCATTGCAGCATAAATCGTATCCATTCTTGTTAACAGGAATATTTTTTCTAAAAGCTCCGGAACGTGGTTCATACCGGCTTCTAAGCGCAGCATTTCCAGTATTTCACAAAATTTTTCAGCCTTTGGATATGTCTGCAGGGTGTGATATAAGCTGCATTTTCGATCTTGACTGCGTAAAGCTGCCATATCGTCAGCAGTAAAACCGAACAGCCGACTCATCAGGACTGCTGCCAGTGGAATATCCTGCAAGGGATTTGCTATGACCTTCAGCAGAGACCACAAAGTCCCCACTTCCTCGGTCTGCAGCAAATCCACATTGCCACCGGTTGCACAGCGGATTCCTCTTTGCTCCAGTGCATAGCGGAATTCTCCACCCACAGAACCGGGAGAACGGAGCAGGATCACAATGTCCTCCGGACGGATGGGACGCAAGCTGTTTCCGTCCCGCACCTTGTGTGTCCCATCTAAAAGTGTTTCGATCCGCTGTGCAACAAAGTCAGCCTCCTCTGCGTAGGTATCCTCCTGAACCTGAATACCGTACAGCTCCACTGCTGTTTCATCCAGTGGAACGTGGGGAACGCCCTCTCGGAGCATTTCCTCTTCGCCGTAATGCAGACCGCCGACCTGTTTGGACATAGATTTTGAAAACACATCGTTGACAGCCTGAAGCACCTCATCTCCGGAACGGAAGTTCTTGCTCAGAAGCACCTTTCTTCCCTGTCCTGCCTGCGCCTGCTCAGCGGGTACGAAGGAATCATATTTCTCAATAAAAATTCCCGGATCTGCCAAACGGAACTGATAGATCGACTGCTTCACATCACCGACCATAAAACAGTTTTGTCGTTTCGCTGTCAGCGCTGCAAATATGGCATCCTGAACCCCGTTAGAGTCCTGATATTCATCGACCATAATCTCCCGGAAGCGAGAACCGATCTCAACTGCGGCAGCGGTAGGACCAAATCTGCTTTTACCCAGCAGCAGTTCCAGTGTCTTATGCTCCAGATCTCCAAAATCCAGCACACGCCGGCTGTTCTTCAGTTTCCCATACAGCCGGTCAAACTGCCGTACAAGGCTTACAAGACCGCGAGCTGCTGCGCCCGCTTTCTCCATGTCGGAAAGGACCTGCGCACTGCCGTCAGCAAAGCCCTTCAAGCGTTTTGCAAGTCCTTCCTTGCAGCTATTGCGCACAGCCTTGATACTTTCAATCAGTTCAATATCCGTGCATTTCTTCGTGAAGGTCAGTCTGCCATAGTCGATATTTTTCCGGGCAAGCACATCGTCCCAGGTCTGACTATCCCGCAGATATGTAAGCTGTGTGACAGTAGCATCCAAAACAGCTGCCGGCTTTTCCATACCTTCTGCGCAAGATGCCCTCTGGGCGCACTGCTTTAAGGCAAGAATATTCATATCCAGATATCTGCGCAGGTCCTCCATCAGGTATGCGCCCCAGAGAGTCTGTGCAGCATCTGTAAGGTCATCCGTGTCCGTTGACTCCACACACCAGGAGAGCCATTTTTCAGGATCCAGGTGGCATCTGGCGTTTTGGTAGACCTTCAGCAGAATCTGTGGAATCTTGCGGTCATCTCTGCCCAGTCCCTGTGTATCCACAAAAGCACGAAAATCGCCATTGTGCTCCGACTGCTCATAAGCCTCGTCCAGAAGCCGTTCCATTGCACGGGCCTGAAGCTGCTGGCATTCATTTTCATCCGCCACACGAAAATCCGCAGACAGATCCAGCCGATAAGCGTAATCCCGCAGAATATCTGCGCAGAAAGAATGAACAGTTGAGATCTTGGCAAGGTACAGCCGCTGAATTTGCTGATGCAAATGCCGGTTATTAGGCTGCTGGGCAATTTTTTCTGTGAGCTTTGCAGCGATCTTACCCCGCAGCTCAGCTGCAGCAGCTTTTGTATATGTAATAATCAAAAATTCATCCAGATCCGCTGGATCATTGGGATCTGTCACATAGCTCAGCAGTCGGTCAACGAGCACCTTTGTCTTTCCGGAACCGGCTGCTGCAGAGACGAGAAGCTTGCCGCCGCGGTCATAGACAGCTTGTTTCTGTTCACTTGTCAATTGTTCAGCCACGGTTTCTCATCTCCTTTTCAATTTCCTCCCAGAACCGGTCTGCGGACATTGCTCTGTAATTTCTGCGTTCCTCTACTTCTGATTGGTGACATACTTCTCCATAGGGACAGAAGGTGCAGGCATTGTGGCTGCTGCCGCGGGTATAGGGATTGGGTCCCACCGCTCCGGATGCGATCTCATCGATCATCCCGCCAAGCAAGTAAAACACATAATCCTTCAGTAACGCAAGCTGTTCACGGGAGGCAACATCACCGGAGATCGCACCCTCTTTATTGCGGGTGTAACCCATCCGTTTTGGTTTCTCCTCTGGTTCCATTGCCTGCAGTACATCCTCATCTGACAGTAAAAGGCCCTTCCGTTTCCAAGCCTTTTCCCGGGTTGCAGCCGCTTCTTCATCGGTCATAACACCATCTGCGGTGATCAGGGGAACGCGAGCAGGAAAATACTGCACGCCTGCCGGCACTGGGGAGCTCCCCAGCATTTCTGCGCCGGCATCCTCAAGGGCAAACAAATACAGAAGCATTTGCAGACCCAGACCATTAAATACATCGCAATAATCAAAATCTTTTTTGCCTGTCTTATAATCCACGACCCGGAAATAATTCTGTCCCGCTTCCTGCCATACATCCACCCGGTCCACAAATCCACGCAAGCGTGCCTGCATCTGCTGACCGGATATTTCAATTGCCTGCATTTTTCCGCTATCCCCAAATGCCACCTCAAAATCCAGTGGAACAAACCGGGATGCCTGAAGCTCCTGCCACAGCTCCTGCACCACCATTTCCAGTTCCTGACCGTTTCTGGCAAAGAGATAACTGATCCGTTGGGAGTCCAATTCCGAAAACCGCTCCTGTGCATATTCCCGGGCATATTTTGCGGAAATATCAAGAGTCTGCTCCAGGGTTACCTGATGAAAACCACCGAGTGCATTGATCTCCCGTCCGGTTTTCTCCAGTACTGCGTGGACAAATGTACCAAATTCTGCAGGGTCTACTGTGGCACTTTTGCGCTCCTTCAGCCGCAGTCCGTATTTCAGAAAGTAGGAGAAACGGCACTCCGCCAACCGATCAACCTGCGACGCAGACAGGTTCAGCTGTGAGCCGTAGAGCTTCCGGATGTTCTCCCGCTCCACTTCTCCAAAATGATAGTTTTTCTTTTCTTCAATTTCATCAAACTGTGCTTGCAGACCCAGCATTTGGGCCGCCTTTTTCTGGGAGTGTCCGGAAAAGAAGGCAGCCGCTTCCCAACCATCAGCCCGGGCAGCCCCCAGTATTTCCCGTTTATTCTGCTCACCGCCGGCAAGGTCCCGCAAACGGCGGTACAGGAAGGATGGCTGACCCGCCGGACAGGACACTGTCACTGTTTGACGAGCGCCGCAAAAAACGCCGTAGATTTCTGCAAATTCTGCCTGAATGCCTTCCAGTGATCCGCCTGTAAGAGGAACACCCATCTGGCGCAATTCGGCTCTCTCCCGATCTGTCAGCACGCCGGTAGAGCCGCTATAGCCGGGTAAAGAACCTTCCAGAACGCCTAAAACAATCAGGTGGTCCGATTGCTGGCAGCGCATTGCACTGACAGGGCCAACCATTACAGAGTCCAGCGCTGTTGGGATCGTGCCTACATCATACTGGCTTAAAAGAAGTCTCAGCAGTCTTGTAAAGGTTTCTGCATCCCAGACGGTCTGTCCTAAAATATCGTACATCTGTTCCAGTGCTGTCAGCAAAATTTCCCAGAGCTGGTCCAGAACCTGCGCACCTGCATTATCTCCCAGGCTGTCCAGTCTATCTGCAAGCTGGGAAAGCCTTTCTGCCAGCTGAATCCGCTCCAGAAAATCATACAGAGCCTGAACCTGCTGTCTGAGATTTGTTCCTTCCTTGAATGCGTTATGCAGCTCACCCAAGGGCTCGATTGCCACTACTCTGGCTTCATTAAGTTCTCTCAGGACTGCAGTGGCTTCCTCTGTCCACTGACCGCCAAGTCCCTCCGGGTGGTTTGTCCATTCTTGCAGCCAACGGCTGCCGTTTATATTCCACAGGATCGCATAATTTTCTAGTTTATCGCTCATTTCAAGTGAGAGCGGGGAAAGCATAGATTTTAAGTAGCGAATGATCTCCCGCTGTTCAAAGCCGCCTAAGGCAGCGTCCATCGCAGAGAGCACTGTGGTGATCACCGGGCGTTCCAGAATATCCTCTGTGCCGGATAGATAGACCGGGATCTTACACCGGTCAAAGACCATTCGGATGGCACTGCGATATGTGTTCATATCCGCACAGACCACGCTGATCTGACGGTAGCGAACACCGCTGCGCACTAGTGACAAAATCCGATCTGCCGCTGCAACACATTCCTGATAGGGAGTATCTGTGGTATAAACCGAAAGAGGGATTTGCGCTTGCGGCGTAATATTCCCTTGGAACAAAAGGTCTTGTACCGGCTGCACAGGCGTACTTTCCGGCTCGATGTGCAGAAGCTTTACTTCCACACCGGCATTTTTTGCAAACCGGATCAATTCTGCAGCAGTATCTCCCGCCTTTTCGAACCCGGGAACAGAAGATGCGGGTGCATCGCAGGTTGCGCTGATCACTACCTGTGGTGCATTTGCAATCAAATGATTCAGAATTTCTGTGTGCTGCCGGGTAAAGTCCGGAAATCCGTCTATGTAAAATACGCGATTCTCAGCGAAATCACAGTCCTCCAGCTGCTCCAAAAGCCAGCTCATCTGATCTCTGGGATCTCGTTTGCCTTGCAGGCAAATGGCATCGTAGGCTTCTAACAGAAGGGCTAGTTCCTCCAGCTTTTGGGCAAAGCTTCCCTCTGTTTTTTTGGATGCCTGCATCAGGTCTGCAGATGTAATACAGCACCGCTTCCATTCATCCACTGCATCCACAAGGCTGGTAAGGAATTCCGGCTTCGTCGCCACAGAGGCATACGCCTTCAGTTGTCCGTGAAGGTGTCTGGCTGCTGCTGCCATTGCCGCCACACGGCCGCCGTTATCCAGGCAAGGCTGCACCGGCTTTCCTGCAGCCTCCATCACTCTGCCAACCATCCGTGTAAACGAGAGCACCTCTGCAAACCGGCTGGCTGTATCTCCGGCGGCCATACACAAAAGCCGTTCTGTATCGTGACTGATCAGCTCCGGGACCATTAGTATCCGTCCACCCTGTTCTTCCCGGACATCCTGCGCGACCATATTCAGAAGTTTATCCCGGTTTGCCACCCAGTCTGTTCCGTACACCAGTGTCAGCATGCCTGTCCCTCCTTGTGTATTCATTCTTTTCTATTATCATAACACACAATGCGTCCAAAAAACAGGGCTAATGAAAGAAATTTTCCATTCTTCCAAGCAAATCCATGAAAAAGAAGCGTATCTCATATTCCTCGTCTTCTACAACAGTCCTGACCAGAGTATCGGAAAAACCGGAGGATGCTGCTGCATCCACAAATTCATCGGTAGTTGCAGGCACGCACAGGGAAGGAAATGCAACGCACCACCAGTTTTGTCCTTCTCCCTCGCCGATCTCCACCCGGAGCGCATCATAAATACCGGATGGCAAGGAAAATGTATCGTACTTCCGAATACCAAATTCCTCTTTAACCAAGCGGACCGTTGCTGTTTTATTCTCCCCCAGAGCTTCCAGTGTCTGATTTACCGTTTGCTCCAATTTCTGCAGATTGTCCCGAATATAGCGGCAGGCTTCCTCTTTATCGGTAATCTTTTGCATTACTGGCTGTAAATGCTCTAGAATCGCATCTCTTACCTGCAGCTTAATAGCCTGATCCTCCGGGGAATCGGAGTTTGCTACAATATGCATACGAATCAGTTCACTTTTCAGCTGCGCATTATCGGAGATCAGTCCGGCACTAAAGGCAAGACAGTAAACAATCCCGCAAATAACACCCAGTTTCAGGATAAATCTCATAAAAAACACCGTCCATACTGAAATACTATCAGTATGGACGGTATTTTCCATTATTATACAGGTTTTGCAATAAACACATCCGGATAGTTATCCTTGAGCATATTACATACAACTGCTGCAAACTCAAAATCCGGTACAATGGCAAATACAGCAGAGCCGGAGCCGGTCATCTGATAAGCCACTGCACCGTAGCTATTGAAGATGGATTTGATGTAGTTCAGCTCCAAATGCTCCGCAGTCACCACCGGGTCAAAAACATTGTGAATATTCTCTGCAATCTTACCAAGATCACCGGCAAGCAAGGCGCTTTCCATTGCCTGATGATCCGGACGCTTTGCAATCTCCGTTTCATCCAGCTTCCTATACAGCTCCGGTGTAGAGGAAGAAAAGTCCGGCTTGCAAACCACAAAGCAGCAATCCGGCAGATCCGGCAGCTTTCGCAGCCGCTCTCCCCTGCCTTCCACCATTGCCGTGCCGCAGAGGGTACAGAACGGAACATCACTGCCAACCAGTGCGCCCAGCTCCGCCAGTGCCATAATGGACAAGGGCTCTCCGTAATGTCTGTTCAGCGCACGAAGTACCGCTGCTGCATCCGCACTGCCGCCACCCAGACCGGCTTCCGACGGAATTCGCTTTGTAATACGGATCTCGATGCCATTGGGATCTTTCTTTAATGTGTCAAAAAAAACCTTTGCGGCTTTCCACGCAAGATTTCGTTCGTCTGTGGGTATCCCCTCTTTGGTGCAATGAAGCGACCAGGGTTTCCCTGTATCCAGATCGATCTCAATATCGTCGCGGATTGAAATTGTTTGCATAACGCTTTTTAAATCGTGATAGCCGTCAGGACGTTTCCCAAGCACATCCAGTGTCAGATTGACTTTTGCAAAAGCGCCCTCATATAGTGTTACCATCTTTCTCTTCCTTCCAGATTGTTTCTTTTTTATTTATTATAACGAACGGTGTTAGGTTTTGCAATATGCAATGCATATTTCCGTTACATATGGGAATGATAGCAATATCCAGCACGCGGTCGCGGATAATACACAAAAACCCGTGAATTGACCGTGCCCTTAATTTATGGAGGTGTATTTATGGACAGATTAGCACTTATTCTTTCGATCGTCGGTTCTTTGAACTGGGGACTTGTTGGCATTTTTCAGTTTGATCTGGTCGCCTGGATCTTCGGCGGACAAGATGCTGTAATCAGCCGGATCATTTATTCCGTCATTGCCCTGGCCGGTCTTTGGTGCATCAGCCTGCTGTTTCGGAAAAGAAACGATTGCTGCATTGACGGCGAATAAGCAAAACAGCGGCAGAACCGCCTTGACGGTTCTGCCGCTATTATTTTAGGACACTCGGACAATACAGGAATAGGACTGTCCGTTATAAGTAGCTGTGACAGTTGCTGTGCCGGATTTCAGTGCAGTGACACTACCTCCGGAAACTGAGCAAACAGATGCATCACTGACTGTCCAGGTAACGCCGCTGACCGTGTTTCCGTTTTCGTCCACAAGGGCAAGGGTAAAGCCAGTACCGACTATCAGGGTCACATCGGAAGAATCGCTGCCAATCAGATTTTTAAGGGTATAGCTGCCGCCAGTAGAAGCGTTGCCGCCGTCCTCAGATGCTCCACCGCCATCTTCAAACACACTTCCGCTGCCGCTGACACCGGTATCCGGTGTGGCAGCAAAGTTACAACGGATAATACAGCCTACCTTCTCACCGTTATATTCACCGTAAACAGTTGTCATACCGCCGCCGACTGCGGTTACTTTTCCGTTGTCGATCGTTGCAACTGCTGCATTATCAGTGGTCCATACGATCTGGGTAGGACTCAGGCTTCCGCTATAAAGCATCCATGTATCACCCTTGCTGTTGAAGGTAATATCAGAACGGTTCAGTGCAAATTCCACATCCGGAAGTGTGGTTTCTTCTGGCACTGTAGTATCTTCCGTAGGCAGATCAAAGGTACATTCAACTGTACACTGGACGGTCTGATCTCCGCAGGTCACTGTGATAATTGCCTGTCCCGGACCAACCGCTATAACCTTTCCGTTTTCAGAAACGGTTGCTACCGTTTCATCACTGCTGGCAAACACGATCATATCTGTGGTATCAGAAGGCTCCGTGCGGGTATAGATCATCCAGGCTGCATCCTTCTTATCCAGCGAAATTGCATCTGTTTCCAGCTTTAGAGACTTACAGGGAACTGTAGGAGGCTCTGTCTGCACAGTTGTCTGGATCGGTGCAGTTGTAACAGGCGTAGTTCCATCTGGCTTTCCTGTTCCAGGCAGGAAGAACTGAACCACTATGTAGCAAACGACTGCAACGATCGCCAAAAAGAGAACAATCGCAGTGATGACAAGTCCTCTGTTTCCGGATTTGTCATCCTGTTCACCAGCGGCTTGGCTATTTGCACCGGCGAGCTTATTACGCTTGCGTGCATTTGCCTTGGAGAAGCGGCCACCCTTTACATATGTATAACCGCCATCCACTTCGTCTCTTTTGCTGTCTGCAACGCTTCTTGCATTACCAGGACGCACACAGCCGCAGATGGGACACTGGACTGTGGTATCGGGATAGGATGTGCCGCAGACCTCACAAATTATCTTACTCATTATAACCTCCTGTCCAGTGTGACAAGCACACCACACATTTTTGATAATTATAGCATTTTCTGATGAATAAAACAACCATAAAGATGTTGCTTTTTTTTAAATTTTAATTTATGATATAAGGGAATGTAAAAAGGAGGCGATTTGTATGTCAGAACCGAAGCTGATTTCGCCAATGCTCGATAATTTTGCAATGGGAGATCCCATCAGTGACCATCACGGTGTTCGCTGCTGCCCGGCAATGAAAAACGATTCGGATGACAGATACATAGTTAAAATCATTTCCGTGCCGGCTTCTCAGACCCAACTGGAGGCTCTGCTTTTGACCGGAGCTTATCCGGATGCAGATGCAGCCCTTGGGTACTTCAAATCCTTGACGGATGAAGCTGTAGCCGAGGTTGATATTCTTAAAAAGCTTTCTGAGCTTGAAGGTTTTCTCTCCTATGAGGACATTCAGGTCGTCCCTATGGAAGACGGAACAGGCTTTGATATCTACCTGCTCAGTCACTACCGGCGCACCCTGACGAAGCACTTTGTCCGCAGTCCTATGACCCACCTGAGTGCCATCAACCTGGGTCTGGATCTGTGTGCTGCTCTGGCTGTTTGCCGCCGTTCCGGTTATCTATGCGTAGATCTGAAGCCCAACAATGTGTTTGTCACCGGGGAGCAGGAATACAAAATCGGTGACCTTGGCTTTGTACGCCTGGACACCTTGAAGTATGCATCCCTGCCTGACAAATACCGCAGCGCCTATACAGCGCCGGAGATCGCTGATGCATTTTCTGCGCTCAATGATCGGATCGATGTGTACGCATTGGGTCTGATCCTGTATCAGGCATATAACAACGGTGAGCTTCCCGATGGAACAGCTCCGGATGAAGCTTTTGCTCCCCCAATGTTTGCGGATTATGAGATGTCCGAGATCATTCTAAAGGCCTGCGCCCTCAATCCTGAGGATCGGTGGCAGGACCCTGTGGAAATGGGTCAGGCTCTGGTTGGCTATATGCAAAGAAACGGTGCAAACGATACACCTATCGTACCTCCCGCACCTGTAATTGAGGATATTGAGATCCCGGAAGAAATCGATGATACCGCTGCACCGGATGAAGAAACCACCGAAGCTGTTCCGGCTGAAGATAGTGCAGTCGACACGGAACTGCCTTCCGAGCCGGAGGGCGATGTTGAGGATACTTCTGAAGTATACCACGAAGATCCGGAAGGAAATCTCTCCTTCCTGGAGAGTTTGGAGTCTGACGAAACGGAACTGGAGGAAGCAGGCGAAGAAGTATCTTACGAGACACTTACCGACGAAACCTCCCAAATCCTCAGCCAAGCGGACGAATTGGCAGAGCTCTCTGTTCCCGAACCTGTGATAGCACCGGAGCCTGTGGAGATCGTCATACCCGAGCCGGTTTTGCCGGAAGACGAGGAAGAGACTGAAGAGAGCGAAGAAGCAGAAGAGACGGAAAAAGCAGCTGAAGAAGAAAACACTGATGCTCCGCAGGAAGAGACGGTCTGTGAATCTGATGAAAATGCCGACGAGGAAGAAGTACCAAAAGATAAGAAAAGATCCTCCCGAATCTGGCTTCGTGTATGCATCCCGGTTCTGTTGCTCCTTGCGCTGATCGCCGGCGGTGTGTACTACTACATCAACTACTATCTCCAGCCCATTGAATCTGTTGTAGTCAGTGGCAGCGAAGATAACCTGACTGTTTATGTTACTTCTCTGATTGACGAAAGCAAGCTCACTGTCATCTGCGCGGATGCATACGGCAACCAGATCCCTGCACCTGTGTCTGAAGGCAAAGCAGTTTTTACAAATCTGATCCCCGACACCGGCTACAACATTTATGTACAAATCGAAGGCTTCCACAAGCTGACCGGACAGACCTCTGCAGCTTATTCCACCCCTGTGCAGACCTCTATCGTTCAGTTTAATGCTGTGACCGGTTCTGAAGACGGAAGCGTGATCTTGAGCTTTACGGTTGACGGCAAGGATGCCGAAAACTGGACTGTTCGGTATAGCGCCGAAGGTGAGGAGGAACGCACAGTCACCTTCCCTGCCCATACAGTCACCCTGACCGGACTAACTATTGGTAAGGAGTATACCTTTACTCTGGTGAGCGACAATGACGATCTTTATCTGACCGGCATTGAGCAGATCACCTACACCGCCAGTGCACTTGTGTACGCACAAGATCTTCAGGTCACCAGCTGTGTAAACAACACCCTGGTCGCAGCCTGGTCCTCCCCTGCGGACAAAACAATCGAAAGCTGGACCGTCCGCTGCTACAACGAAAACGGTTACAACGAAACGGTCATCACACCGGAAACCACCGCAGTGTTTGAAAACCTCAATCATACTGAAAGCTTTACGGTGGAAGTGATCGCAACCGGTATGAGTGTCAGCCAGCGGATCTATGTCCCGGAAAATTCCGTAACCGTTACCAACCTTAAGGCAGACAGCGCAACCGCCGCATCCATTAAGCTGAGCTGGAACACCAGTCAGGATATTCCGGAAGGCGGCTGGCTTCTGCAGTACCAGATCGGTGGAACAGACATTAAGGGGACAGTTAATTGCACCCAAAACAGTGCTACGATCGCCCCCGTAATTCCCGGATGCACCTACTCCATTACCCTGCAGGATGCTTCCGGTAACGCCTTGCTTGGCGGGTCGATCAACATCACCGTCCCCGAGGCAGCCGATTTTACCGGCACTTACTCCTCACAGAGAGTAACCCGCGCAAATCTTAATTTCAGTATGTGTCAGACCCCCAACTGGTCAAATGGCAGATATACGAACACCAATTACACCACGGAATTCTCCGTTGGCCAGAAGGCTTCCTTTATCGTTCGGCTTGGCACAACGGTAGACAGCAGAAGAGATACCTCCGGCACATCCGTATCTTTTGTAATCCGGGACAATAACGGAAAGATCATCAGCGTTGCAGATCAGTCCTTCCGCTGGACCGATTTGTGGAACAGTCTTGGCTATTGCAAGCTGGATATTCCAAGCATTCCGGACACTGCCGGAAGCTATACCATTTGTGTTTACTTCAACGGAATGCTGGCAGGAGAACAAAGTTTCACAGTCACAGGTTAAGAGGACAGGCATCGATGCGTTTTTTCAATTATGTGTCAGACAATCTTTATATCTCTCACAATGTATCCAACCGCACGCTACCGTTTGTTCCCCATACCCACCATGCCTGGGAAATAATCCTTATTAAATCCGGCGACCTGAGTTATATCGTCGATGACAAGATCTATCAGGTGGGCGTTGATACATTACTGATCACGAAGCCCTCTACTCTACATTCAATTTCCTTTAATACACCCGAGCCTTATGAGCGCTATCGGATCTACTTTGAGAATTCGATCATGCCGGAAGGTCTTATATCACAGATCCCTGACGATTTGGATATTATCGATTTTAAGGGAAATGATCTGATATCCGCACTATTTGATAAAATGCGTTACTACAGTGATGAATTTGACCCGGATGCTGCCCAAATCCTGCTGCAAAACACAGTGCAGGAGCTTATATACAACATTATTCACTCAGCACAGTCTTTGAATCGGATCAAAGCTGTAACAAAACAAACAACGATTGTAAGGGCAACAGAGTATATCAACAGGCATATAACAGAGCAGCTGAATATCGACAATGTGGCGACGGAGCTTTTTATCACCAGAAGCCACCTGTATCATTTGTTTGTAAAGCATTTAAATACTACTCCCAAAAAATATATCGTCCGTAAAAAGCTTTTGCTTGCGCAGCGAGACCTTAGAATGGGCTATAAACCTATCGAGGTTTGTACAAGATGTGGTTTTTCCGATTACTCAACCTTCTATCGGGACTATAAAGACTATTTTGGATATACGCCATCTAAAGAAAAACAAGTCCCTCTCTACCGTTCTGTAGAACCGTAATATCGACCAAAGGGCGCGTGCAATGCACGCGCCCTTGTTCTTTGTCTTTGTTCATTTCAAAAAGCAGCACACGCTGGTGTGGCAATTTCCTGCGTCATTTTATAAACCAAATTCTGTCATAAAGTTTTTCAGCATTGCGGCACATTCTGCACGGGTGGCTGTGCCGGCAGGGTCCAGCTTAAAGGTGGAAAGAGGCTTATTGCTCTCGCCCTTGCCACTGAGAATATGGTTTGTCACAGCCCAGTCCATTGCATTCTTTGCATAGTCAGCAACCTTTTTGCCATCAGCAAACTGGTCTATCTTTCCGGGCACAGCAGCCAGAGAACAGCCCTTCATATCTGCATATTTGTAGAGCATCATTGCTAAGTCCTGACGGGTGATATTCTTGCCTACGCCAAAGTTACCGTTGCCCATACCGCTGGCAATACCCATCTCATATGCCCACAGAACTGCTTTTTTATACCAGCCGTTTGCCGCCACATCCGGGAAAACCTTTGGGCTGCTCACAGGAGGCTTTCCTTCTGCATTGTACAGCACCTGAACGAACTCTTCACGGGTAATGGAATTATTGGGATCGAATTTAATTCTTCCTTGCGCATCTGTTCCCTTGCCAGCCATCAGGCCCCGTTCGCAGGCATATGTTGCGAATGCGTGCTGCCAGCTTGATGTGCTGACATCAGCAAACACAGGTCCGTTTTTCACCAGTGTAACATTGCGTACTGTGTTTTTATCCAGTGTGAGCGTTTCTGTATAAATGTTGTGATATACCTTTGTTACACGCAAGGTATATGTGCCTTTGGGAACATTTGCAAAACTGTAATTTGCAGTATTTCCTGTTACAATTGCTTCATAAGCAGGCTCAGGCAGTCCTTCCGGAATCAACTGAACTGTTACATCGCTTCCTTCATAGCCAAAGCTGGTAATCTGTCCACTGACGGTGGCCTGAGCCGCCGGAGCTAATGCACCGGTGGGGAAGGAATAATAAATGTATACTGCAGTGGAATTGCCGTAAACATTGTCCCAATCACCACTTGCCGTCACCTGCTTGCCGTTAACATAGGCTGCTACCGGTGTTACAAACTGAGATGTGTTTGACCCGGAAAGCTTCGTGGGGATCAGCTTGAGCTCAACTCTATATTTCTGTCCTTCCACAAAGGTATCCGTAGGCTCCATCTGATTGCCTTCGCTATCGAACCATACAATGCCGCCGGTGCCGCCGTAATTGGGATCAAGCTGATACCACTCCGGATATGCCACAGACACTGTATAGTCAGGCGTCTCATCCGCCTGGGGCAGGCTTAAGCCATTGACCATTACCGTTGTGATCTTCTTTCCTTCACATAAGAAGGATGCGCTGATTGTTTGCTCGGTAAGTCCCCAGGAGCTGGTAGTGTTGCCTGTGGCACTAAAGCCATTAACAGAAGCGGCAAAGAGCATATCGTAAGAATTACTGTGATAGAAAGTATAACCATCCTCAGTTTTAAGAAATACTCGCACCTGGTATTCGTGACCAGGAATAAAGGTCTCATTTTCATAGACCCAATCATACTCGGTCATATCAAACCAGCCAATACCGTTTTTGATGTAATACCACTTTTCATTTGCCCAATAGGCATCGTAGTAAGAATTCTTGCTGGTATCAATGTAATAGCCGCTTCCGCGGACAGTAGCAGAATAGGTGGGCTTTTCGCCCGCAACAGGGGTAGTGACATTTTCAATGATAATATTCTCAATGACGCTGTCGTTACATTCTCCAAAATTGTATTCCACTGTAACATAACGGGTCGCATCCATACCGTAGGTCTTTTGGGGCATAACATAGTCGCCATTGACCTTTGCCCAGAAGCTGGGCTCGGAATTGTAGGTCGGGAAGGTATACCCGGTCTTGGTTTGCATTTCCACAACAAATTTATAGTACTTACCGGCTACAAATGCAGTGGACTTGTCCATAAGCTTCCAGTTGCTCGTTCCGTTATCGGAAACGAACCAGAAACGGTATTGGGTGTAGTTACTGCTGCCGCCCATTGCATAATAAGCAACAGAGTCGGTTGTAACTGTATAGTTGGGCAACGCGCCCTCCTTAGGAGCAGTAACAGTGAGTCCGATTTCCGTAAAATCTTTTTGAGAATCGCAAAGGTCACATTTATAATCGTGATTTTCATCCTCGTGGGGACGAAGTCTCGTTACCTTGCCACATCCTTCACCAACGCATACCAGAATATGGCCGTGGTATTTTCTCAAGGCATCCGGGTATGGATTTTCGTGGGTCAGATATTGCTTATAGTACTGATAATTATGTCTTGCGGAGATCACAACATCCACCGTTCTGGTTTCATTGCCTTCTTCATCAGTGATGATACAGGCGTAGGTATATTCCGAACAGCAAGCATCGGTGGGGACCCAAATGGAAGCATCCGGGCCGTCGAAACATTCATTCGCATCGGGATAGCGCAGGGGCACATAGGTCAAAACACCCTGCACATACTGCTTTCTGCACCAGGTATAGGTTAGTTTGCTTTCACCCTCAGCCTCCACGTGGAAATGGGCATAGTTGTAATCGGAGTAATCTTCAAAAGCGCTGGAAACATATACATTCTTAACATCCTTCGGTTGCTTGGTAATAAGGATCTTACCGATCTCAAAATTACAGACATCGCAATAGCCGTTACGGTCTTCATCCTCGTGGGGAAGCAGATGGGTGACCTTTCCGCAGGTCTCACCCACACACTGCAGAATATGTCCGTATTTATTTCTTTCAGCGCCTTCATAAGGCCTCTGCTGCGTCCTCCACTGCTTGTAATATTGATAATCGTGCCGACCGGTGAGAAGGACATCCACGGTTTGTACTTCATTTCCATCTTCATCGGTGATGATACAGGCATAGGTATATTGGTTACAGCAAGCATCGGTAGGCGCCAAAATCGCCAGGTTCGGACCATCGTAGCACTCCCCTTCTCCAGGATTTTTCAGGGGTACATAGGTCAAAACGCCCTGTACATACTGCTTTGCGCACCAAGTATAAGTAAGTGCGCTGTTACCGATTGCCTTAACGCTAAAGTGGGCAATATTACTTTCGTCGTAATCTTCCTCTGCGCTGGTTACGCAGACATATTTTACATTCTTCGGCTGCACGATGATCTGAATTTTTGCATCCTTCACATAATAGCAGGTGGTGCATTTACCGGTGGAATCGTAAGTATGTATACTTTTTCCTGAGCGGTGACCTGCTTCGTCACAATAAGCACAGTCGTGCCAGTGATAGGTGTTATCAAATTGCCAGGTAGCAACCGGCCGTACACTGTGGCTTCCCGCTACTTCGTTGTGTGTATTATCAAAATGCTCGTTCCAATCGCCGCTTTCTACACAAACCCATTCGGTACAATCGCAGCCTGCAAAGTCTGCAATATCGGCACAGCAAACAAGGCAGAATTCGCAATCGTCGCAGATACCCTCACATTCGGAGCAATACTCCTCACAATTAGGGCAAATAACAGCACATTCCGCGCAAGAGCCGCAGTCCTGACAGATCAGAACACACTCGGAGCACAAATTGCAGCTTTCGCAGAATGCGTCGGCACATTCACTGCACCGTTCCCCACAGCCCTCACAAAGGATCGCCTGATCGCAGCACACCTCACAACCGGGACAATGGTAACCATTTGCAATGGCGCAATCCAGGCAAAGCTCGTCTGTTGCACAAATATCAGCACAGGCTGCGCAAACACCGCATTCGATGCAGTATTCACCGCCATCGTAACAGCCTGAACACTCTGTACAGTGCATTCCTGATTCAATGGCGCAATCCTCACAAATAACTGCGCCTGCTTCTTCGCAACAGTACAGGCAGGCGGGGGAACAATCTTCGCATTTGCCGCATTCTTCGCACCAACTGCCCACATCGTAATAACACTGGGAGCAATCAGGGCAATGGCTTCCTCTGTCGGAAGCACACTCCTTGCAAAGAATCTGACCAAATTGGACAGAGCAGCCTTCATCGTGCTCAGAGCAGTTGACGCACAGCATACAATCCTCGCACCAAAGGCCTTCTTCAAAGTAACAACCGCCACAGCCGGGGCAATGGCTTTCCTTCCCTTCTGCACAATCCCAGCAAAGCAGTCCAAGGCCAAGATTAACAGAGCAGCTATCGCAGATATCGGTACAGGATTCACAGGCACCGCATTCAACACACCAGCTATGCACGATAAAATAGCAGGTATCACATTCGGGACAGTGGGTACCCTTTTCTTCCGAACAATCGGTACACATATTTCCACTTTCCTCATCGGAGCAGCCGTCACAGATCTCCGCGCCTGTACAATCGGTACACTTACCGCACTGCAGGCACAGCTCTATACATTCCTCACACTTATAGCACTCACTGCAGTAGGGCGATCCGTCGATCCAATCCTGACAGTCCGGGCAGGTATGTCCGGCATAGACCGAAAGCATCGTCACCGGCAGCATACCAATAACCATAATCAATGCTAACAAAATGCTGAAGATCTTTCTGGAAGTTTTCCGTTTCATTGTTTCTTCCTCCTTCAAATTGATTCTATCAAAGTCTGAACTGTTATTGACCCGCTCTGCGCTTTATGGTATACTATTTAAGAACAGTTCTGCTGTTTCCCAGCGGCAGACTTTGATATACTTACAAGTATCATTTTACTGTTTTCCCTTCACAATGTCGCCACACTTTCCAGAAAAAAGTGTGGGATTGAGGGTTATTATTTTTCAAATTCGCAGGGAGCAATTTTATGAAGAAGTACTTACTTGGAATATTCCTCCTGTTGCCGGTCCTGCTTTGTTTTTCCGGCTGCGCAGCAACTGATACAAAAACTGCAAGTCTTTCTTATATCTATGCAGCGGCTGCTATATTGTCGCTGTTCCTGTTGATCGGCTGCTGCCTAGTGGTTCGCAAGAAGAAGATCTGGTTTGTTTTGCTGTTTTCATCGGTCCTTGTGGTAAATATCGGCTACACCTTTTTGTCTATATCGACACATCTGGAAATGGCGTTGTGGGCAAACCGCCTTTCCTATCTGGGCTCCGTATTCTTGCCGCTGTCGATGCTGATGATCATTTTAGATGTGACAAATACAAAGTATCCAACGTGGCTTCACGGCGCTTTGGGCGCTCTTTCCGTCTTGATATTCCTGATCGCTGCCAGTCCGGGAATTTTGCCGATCTACTACAAAGCGGTTTCTTTCGCAGTCATAAACGGTGTATCCACTCTTATAAAGGTTTACGGTCCATTGCATCCGCTGTACCTGCTGTATCTGCTCGGTTACTTTTCTGCTATGATCACAGTCATTATCCGGGCATCTATCCAAAAGACCATAGCCAACACTTCCCACGCAGTAATATTGGCGATTGCAGTATTTGTAAATATCGGCGTGTGGTTTATAGAGCAGATCAGTCAAATCGACTTTGAATTTCTTTCCATTTCTTACATAATCAGTGAGCTGTTTTTGATCGGCGTTCATTTGATAATGAATGAAAACCAGCGGCTTCGGGAACTGGTAAAGCAAAAAGATGCCGCGCTCCAGGCATCCAGCACAGCAAATGCTGATATTTCAACTGACGCCAAGGAATGCTTTATTCAGGGTCTTGAACAGCTTACTGCCACTGAACAAGCTGTTTACACTGCATACCTTGCAGGCAAAACTACAAAGGAAGTTATGGCACAGCTGTGCATTACAGAAAACACACTGAAATTTCACAACAAAAACATTTACAGCAAGCTGTGCGTTTCCTCGCGGAAGCAGCTGCTGCAAATACACAAAGCAATAGAAGCTGACAAATAAGAATGAGGCTGTCTCAAAACAATGAGACAGCCCCAATTTATATAATATTTTATTTTTTCTTCTCTTCCCGATTGGCCTTTCGCAAAAGTCGGCGCAGGGATCTTTTTTCCTTATTGATCTCCCGCTTTTCCTTAAAACGAGAGCGCAGCTCAGGCGGCTGAGCTTTCAGCTTTTCCTCATCCACATCGAACATTTCCAGGCGCTTATGGGTATACTCCTGCAGCAGCGTATACAAAACCGATGCAACAGGGATCATCAGAAGCATTCCTGCCACGCCGATCACTTCACCGCCAACAGCGATGGCAACCAGCACCCACATTCCGGAAAGCCCAACGGATTCGCCAACCACCTTGGGGTAGATCAGGTTGTTTTCAATTGGCTGAATAATTAAAAACAGCACTACAAACCACACTGCCTGCATTGGATTTGTAACCAGGATCAAAAACGCGCCCACAGAACAACCAATGATCGATCCCACATAGGGAATGAATGCCGTAACCGCGATCAGCACACAAATAAGAGGAATGTAGGGCATCCGCAGAATTGACATGCCAATGGCAAACATACAGCCAAGAATGCAAACCTCAACGCATTGTCCGGACAGGAAATTAGAGAATGTAGAATTGGACAAACGCAAAATACGGACAATATTATCTGCAATTTTTTCAGGCAAAAAGGCATACAGAAGCTTTCTTCCCTGACGGGCAAGGGTCTCCTTCTGAAACAGTGCATACACCGCAAAAACAAATGCGATCACCGTATCAATCAGGGCACCGGCAACACTGCCAATGGCTGAGAACGCTCCGCCAACGATCGTGGTAAAGCTGGCTCTCAAAACGGAAATTGCCTGCTGTGCAAGGCTTGCCCAGTCCAGATTTTCCATATCTGTGTTGTCAACGATCCACTTTGTAGCATCCGGATAATCCTGCAAAAGCTTTCTTACATTGCTATCAATTTTTCCAATGAAGGACTGCAAGGTGGGGATCAGGGACTCCACAGTTGTGATGATCTGGGGGATCAGCAGCAGGAACACCAGTGTCAGCACCAGTGCAACAGCAACAAAGGTCAAAATCACTGCTACAAGGCGACGGAATTTATCCTTCTTAATTCCCTTAAGAAGTCCCTCAAATGCACGCATGGGCACATTGAGCACAAAGGCAATTGCAGCACCGGTCAAAAAGGGTGACACAATCCCCTTTAATAACTGATAAACACTGCGTGCCCGCTCCGTTTCGTGGAGAATCCAATAAACCAGAATGCCGGCAACTACGAGTATAAAAATATTCTTCAAGGTCTTTTTATTTATTTCAGGCAATTTCTCCGCCTCCTTCTCCATCGTGTCCCACCAGTCGACAAAATGTTATATAAGTTATTTTACTAGTGTTTTTCCCACCTGTCAAGTAAAGCCTTTGTGGATTTCTCTTTTCTTAGGGACAGACATAATCCCCTTTCAGATTTCATAAGCTTTTCTTGGCAGCACTCAGCATCGGAGGGGAAACTATGGTTGATACGATCGAGAAAAGAGCCTGCGAACTGGCTGTCTACATTATTGAAACCGGAGCAACTGTCCGGACCGCCGCCCAGCATTTCGGCGTCTCCAAATCAACGGTACATAAGGATCTTTCCCAACGGCTTCCCCAATACAACAGGCTGTTATATGGGCAAGTACGCAGGGTTTTGGACGAAAACAAAGCACAGCGCCACATCCGCGGTGGTATAGCCACCCGCAAGAAATACGAACAGTACAGAAAATAAGCGATAGTCCGACCAAAAAGGTCGGACTATTTTCATAAATCATCTGCATCCTGTACCGGCACTTCCATCTCGCTATCCGGTCTGCCGGTATAGCTGCCCTGCGGGTCTGTTTGAATGCGCTTACTTTTCTTTTCCATTGCAATCCCTCCGGCAATAGCATACCGCCGTTTCGTTTCTTTATTCCCATTGCATTTTATCTTCTTTCGTGCTATACTCCAGCTGTGAGGAGGGTTTGAGATGTTCGAAATCACACTGATCTGTATAGGAAAACTGAAAGAAGCCTTTTATATAAGTGCAGCCGCGGAATACTGGAAGCGGATGAAAGGCTTTTGCTCCTTCCAGCTTTTAGAGCTTCCGGAGGTGCGATTGCCGGAGAACCCTTCCCCTGCTCAAATCGCCGCAGGTCTTGAAAAAGAAGCGGAAATGATCCTTTCAAAGCTCCCAAAGGGTGCTTGGTTTTGCACCCTGACTCCGGAAGGAAAGCTGCTTTCCTCAGAGGCTTTGGCAGACACGCTTCGGGATGTGAAGCTGTCCGGTAAAAGCAGCGCCTGTTTCTTGATCGGTTCATCCTTCGGGATCGCACAAAGAGTCAAGGATCTTGCTGATTTTAAGCTATCAATGAGTCCAATGACCTTTCCGCATCATCTTGCTCGGGTTATGGTTCTGGAACAATTATATCGAGCAGAAGCCATTCAGGCAGGCACAAAATATCATAAGTAAAAGGCGTATCATCGATACGCCTTTTCATATTAGAATTCGCCTGTATGATACATTACCGCCGAAAGTGCACACAGGGGCGCGGTTTCACAGCGGAGTATTCTGCTTCCCAATGTGCAGATCTCCACGCCGGATGCCCTTGCCTTTTCCACTTCTGCGATCTCCAGTCCTCCCTCCGGACCGGTGAGCAGGCTCACAGAGCGGTATTCCCCTGTTTCCAGCGCCATCCGCAAGGTTGTGGCGTGTTCGTTTTCATAAAATAAAATTGCCTTATCCGCCTGCATTGCCCGGGAAACAGCCTCAGCATAGCTGCTAAGCGTAATAACCTCAGGAATATGTCCCCTGCCGGACTGTTCACTGGCAGATGCTGCAATCTTTTGCCACCGTTCCCGTTTCTTTTGTAAGCTCTTTTTATCCGGGCGGGATATGCACCGGGCAGACGGAAACGCTACGATCTCATATGCACCCAGCTCCGTTGCCTTTTGGATCACGTGCTCCAGCTTATCGGATTTTGGAAATGCCATATAAACACTGACCTTGACCGCAGGCTCAGAGGATGATTTTTGCACACTGTTTACCACAAGACTGATTTGTCCAGGACTTACATCACTGACTGTGCAAACACATTCTGCGCCCTGTCCGTCGCAGACCATAACCTGTTCGCCGTTTTTCAGGCGCAGGACCTTCGCATGATCAGCATTTTCACCGGTCAGCACCATAAAATCCGTATTCAATTCCTCTGGCGCTACAAAAAATCGAGTCATTGTTTTTCTCCCTTTGGGTTATTTAAAAGGATTATATCACAGAAGATATTGATATTCAATAGATAAGCGAGTCCCTTCTCGCATGCAAAAAATGACAGGGAGGCGAATGCCTACCTGTCATTTTTTGGTGCGAGAGATGGGACTCGAACCCACACGGCGAAACCACACGCACCTCAAACGTGCTTGTCTACCATTCCAACACTCTCGCAAGTGCGCCTAAGTATTATAACCCCCTGTTCCCTGTTTGTCAATTACTTTTTCACAATGATTTTACATTTGTGTGTAGGTTTGTCAATGATGTGTTACACATTGGGGAAAGAAAAAAGAACGTGCTTGGGCGACTTCCAGTTGAGAGGTCTCATAGGGAAGTTGTTATACTGACGCTGTCTGACAGCGAGTTGCTTTTCAAAATCACTAAAGTT
>JAZQDL010000103.1:0-27491 GCA_045546835.1 Faecousia sp. | reverse complement strand
TGTAGGTTTGTCAATGATGTGTTACACATTGGGGAAAGAAAAAAGAACGTGCTTGGGCGACTTCCAGTTGAGAGGTCTCATAGGGAAGTTGTTATACTGACGCTGTCTGACAGCGAGTTGCTTTTCAAAATCACTAAAGTTATAGAACTTGTGGCAGGCATAGAATTCCTCATTGTCTTTCCTATGGCTGCGTTCTACCTTGCCGTTATGCCTAGGCGTGTACGGCTTAATTAGTTTGTGCCGGATACCGAGCTGATCCAATGTCTTTTCAAACAGAGTCGGTTTAGGGTTCTTGCTGTTGGCCAAACGATTGGTAAATTCAAAGCCATTGTCTGTCTGAATACACTCAATCGCGTACGGGAACTTTTCTGCAACATATTTGATGAATTGCGCAGAGGAATAAGTGCTGTGTTCCTTGTATGCCTTGAGAATCCGATAACGGCTGTATTCATCAATGTATGTGTATTGGAAATAGCCTTCGCCTTCCGCTTCTCCTACCAAACAGGATTTAGGAACAAATTTCACATCAATTTGCCCTCTTTGTCCCGGGTATTGCATCTGCTCATAAGGTTTTGATTCGTTTTTGGGGTTGGGAAGTTTGATTGGCTTTCCGTCTATCCGACGTAATACACGGTAAAGGCCGGAGATAGATCTACTGTAGCCACGCTGGCACAGCTTGACCCAGAACACCACCAGGCCGGCGTTAGGGTTTCTTCGGCGCATATTCTTGATGAGATTGATCTCTGCGTCAGTATGCTGGTTGGGGTGGCTGTGAGGGCGATGGGAACGATCTGCCAGGGAACGAACCGTGCCGTCATACTTCTTGCGCCAACGGTAAATGTTCTGCCTGGTAGTCTTGTAGCGGATTGCAGCCTTTGTTACGCCGTGAGCATAAGAATATTCGATTACCACTTGCTTAAACCGCATGTCTTGTGTTATCTTATTCATAGTGAATAGGGGTGCACCTGCCTTTCGGTTTTGTCTGGACAACTCAACCATAACACAGGTCGCCACTATTCACTATTCTTTTTTTCTTATTTGTTACACATCATTGTAACACCTACATTTTTCACAATGATTTTACATTTGTGAAGTCGTACAACCCTATCGTTTTCTTGACTTTACTGAAATTGTAGGATAAAATAAATTGAATTTGTGTGAAAGGAGATGCTCTGCAATGAATCGTTTAAAGCTCATATTCCTTTCCTGTCTTGCCTTTATGTTTTTGCTTGCCGGATGTCAGTCCTCCGGTGACAGCAGAACGATGCAGGAAACAACTACCCCAACAATTGCTGATCCTGCTGCACTCTATATGCAGGTTGCAAGTAATATCCACACTGCAGATCACCTGTCCTATTATATCGCCTCGACTCAGACTACTGTTTTTGAAGCTGGGGAATTTACCCTTAATTCTCAGCAGCGCTTAAATATTCAGGACCCTGGCAAGGATACGATGCACAGCTCTATGACAGAAAATCTGCAGCTGGGAACTTCCTTCATCGATATTACCGAGATTTATGAAAACGGGAACGGATATGTAACCGTGGACGGCAGTTCCTTTACTGCGCCCCTGTCAACGGAAGAAATCAGCAAAAGATATGCACCGGCTATCTGTCTTGATCCGACGCTTTACGGACACATTGAAGGCATATACAACGGTGGTCGTATTCAGATAACCTTCCGCAAGCCAAGTGCTGCAGAAGAATGGGCGCTGCCTGCTGACGCTGAATTTACAGATGCATCCGGCTATGCCGAACTTGATAAAAATGGTGCTTTGAAGGAAAGTGTCTACACCCTTTCCTACACTGTAGGCAATGCCGCTGTGACCCAGACCACAAAAATCATAATGCTTGATAAAGGTCAGGTTTTGTCACCGGATGATGCCGTTACATATTTGCCCATAGAGTGCTTCGACGGTCCAAAGCTGCTGGAACAGGCCTGCAGCTATCTTCTGCAAACTGAAAACATAAGCAGTACTGCGGAAACAGCTATCAACTGTCAAACATTTTCCATCAGCCGTAATCAAACCACGAATATGACCCTTTCCGGAACCGGCAAGGATTTTTATGCACTGCTGGATATGTACATCAATCAGACAAATCAAAGCCGGGGCGGTGAAACAACTGAGATCCGCCAGTCCGAAGCCTTTGAAAATGGTATGTACAGCATTTCAGTCAATGGTGCGCAAGCGACGCAAAATGATGAGATCGATGCATCTGCAATGAAAACCTACTGTCAGGATATGCTGATTCGGGACATTCCGCTGCCACAGCACATCACCGGCGTAACAGCCCAGGAGACCGATAATGTCCTTACGCTCACATTTAATGCGTCTGACTTTTTCGCTGAAGCGATCTGTTCTAATATCTGCAAGCACCTATATAGTGATGCGGAGCTTTTACACACACTCTCCTCCAGTTACGAGACCCAATCCCTGCAGTGTGTTTTAAGGTTGGATAAGCACACAGGTCTGCCGCTGTTCTTCTCCTCGGAATACAGTGCCTTGCATAATATTGAAGATATTTCCTATCTGCTGGAAAGCAAAACAGAACAAACCTACGATTATAAAGAAACATCCGGGCAACAAGGGCAACACTCCGCAACGTAGCATCGGTTTTGAACGGTCCCTTTTCCGCTTAACTGCATAAAAAATCACCGAAATACGACAGTATTCCGGTGATTTTGTTATTTGTTAATCAAAAAAGTTACCACTTCAAAACTGCGCAGCACCTGAGAAGAATGGAGTTTTGTGTAAGGCAAGAAAAAAGCACAGAAATACATTGTGTATTTCAATCTTTTTTGACGAAACTCTGGCGCAAAAATACAGCTTTTCAGGCGATACTGCGCTACGGAGTGTTGCCCAAGCCCGGATGTTTTATTTATTCCTGACTAAGTCTTTTTGCCAGTGCCTGAGTCACCTTTGCGCAGCGCTCTGCGGCAGCTGCCTCGAAGGTTGGGTAATCCATATGTGCAGAACCGTCTGCTTTATCGGAAATCGCACGGATGATCACAAAGGGGATTTTGTTTCTCCAGGCAGCGTGTGCGATCGCACAGCCTTCCATTTCTGTACAGATTGCCTGGGTATCTGCAATGATCTGCTCCTTCTGCGCCTTGTCTGCTACAAACTGATCGCCGCTTGCAACTCTGCCAACACGGGCGTGTCCGGGATATACCTGCTGTGCCGCCTCTAGTGCATAATCAGACAACATTTTATCCGCAGGGAACGTCAGTACATCCATTCCGGGGACTTGTCCGACGCAATATGCCGGATTTAGAATATGACAGGTAAAATCGTGGTACATTGCATCCTGACTGATCACGAAATCGCCAATATCCAAATTGTTGCACAGTGAACCGGCAACGCCTGTATTGACTATATGCGTAACCGCAAACAAGTCACACAAAATCTGCACACACAATGCTGCATTGACCTTTCCCACGCCGCATTGCACCACAACAACAGGCATATTTTCCAGCTTGCCCTGAAAGAACACCATCCCAGCTTTTTGGGTAATCTGCAGGTCCTGCAGTTTTTCTTTCAGTGTCTGGACTTCCACATCCATTGCACCAATTATTCCAAGTTTATTCATAAAAACTCCTTACACCGGGTAAACAAGCCGGGTTTCATCTATATTTTCCAGCAGCGCAGAATAACGTTTCCCCCAGTAATTTGCCATTGGAAGATTCATATCCAGATAGTTTCCGCAATCTTTGGCGCTTGCGCCGGGCACTTCACCGGAAAATTCCGCCACGAACCGGAAACAATCTGCCACCAATTTCAGCACATCCCGGGAATTGTAATCCCCTGCCAAAAGCAGATAAAAGCCGGTACGGCAGCCCATCGGTCCAAAATAAAGCACTTTCTCTTTCCAGACCGGATCATCGCGCAAATAGGTAGCTGCCAGATGCTCGATGGTATGCATTTCTCCGGTATTCATCACCGGTTCTTCGTTGGGACTGGTCAGGCGCAAATCGAAGGTAGTAACTGTTTCTGCACCTACCTGGTCCTTTCTGGATACATACAGACCCGGCTGCAGCAAATTATGATCGATGGTAAAGCTTGTGATCTTTTCCATAGCCGCTCCTTAAGTTTTGTTTTTTCTCATTATAGCGCAAGCAACCGAGTTTCGCAAGAGCTGCGCCGGTATCCAGTAAATATTCTTGCTTTTTTCCATATTTAGGGATATAATAAAAACAGAAATAGCGAAAGGTGGTTTTGCGAAATGGATGAACAATTCAACGAAAATCCCCGTCCGGTCAATCCCAGGCGCAGAAAGCGTTCCCGGATGCAGATCTTCAAAGAGGTATATCTGCCGGTGATCGTCGCCGGTGTGGCAGTTTTGATGATCCTGGTCTTTATTGTAGGCTCAATTGTCAGAGCTGTTCAGAAAAATAAGGCAGAAGAGGAAGCCAGCATTGCCGCCTCCATTGCTTTAGAAGAAGAACAAGCACAGCTTAAGGCGGAGTCTGAGAGGCTTTTAGCGCAAGCTGAAGAATTGTTTTCGGCATATGACTACCAGGGTGCGATCGACACACTCAACAGTTTTTCCGGTGATATGAGCCAATATCCTGCCATTAACGATGCCATTGTGGAATATGAATCCGCAATGGAGTCTCTGGTTGCCTGGGACGATCCCAGCCAGGTCGTAAATCTGTCTTTCCAAATGCTGATGGCAGATCCGGAGCAATCCTTTGCCCACAGCACCTACGGCAGCGCATTTAACAAAAACTATGTCACAACAGCAGAATTCTCCCGAATTCTGGAAGAACTCTACAATAACGGCTATGTTCTGGTAAGCCTGGATGATCTATATGCCGGAGATACCTTGTATTTGCCGGAAGGCAAAAAGCCACTGGTTCTCACCCAAACCAATGTAAACTACAACATTTACATCGTTGACGGTGACGGGGACAAGCTTCCCGATAAGGACGGCGCCGGCTTTGCTTGTCGGCTGGTTCTTGACAGCGACGGCTCTGTAACCTGTGAGCGGATCGACCGGAACGGTGACACTGTGACCGGTGACTATGACCTTGTTCCTATTCTGGACAGCTTCGTAGAGTCCCATCCGGATTTCTCCTATCGTGGCGCAAAGGCAGTTCTTGCCCTGACCGGCTATAACGGACTGTTCGGCTATCGTACCAACTCCGGTGCAGAGGAAGATTTTGGTCTGGATGCTTATAACGAAGCGGTTGGTCAGGCGATCAAGATCGCAAGTGCATTGCGGGAAAGCGGCTATGAGCTTGCCTGCTACACATACAGCAATGTTCCCTACGGCGAATACAGTGCATCTATGGTAGAAACCGACCTGAACCAGTGGCTAAGCGAATGTCTGCCCATTCTAGGTCAGGTGGACACAATGGTTTTTGCACAGCTGTCTGACATTACAAATACCGATGTCTATTCCGGTGATAAATTTACGTCCCTCCAGAATGCCGGTTTCTGTTACTATCTGGGCTTCTGTACAGACGGTGCGCCCTGGTCTGTGATCGGTGAGGATTATATCCGTCAGGGCCGTATTCTGGTAAGCGGTGCCAATATGGCGCACAACAGTCAGTGGTTCGAGGGTCTGTTTGACACAGAATATGTGCTGGATCGGGAACTGCGTGGCACGATTCCCTCTTAACGGTGCTGACTATGGAATTAAAACCCGGAAAATACCGTCACTTTAAGGGCAAGGAATATCAGCTGATTGGAATTGCTAACCACTCCGAAACACTGGAGCCAATGGTCGTTTACAAGGCGCTGTACGGCAGCCAGGAGCTTTGGGTGCGCCCTGCATCTATGTGGAATGAGATCGTCGAAAAAGACGGCTACTGCGGTCCTCGGTTCTCCTACATTGATGAATAAAAAATGCGTGTGTTGCTTTAGCAACACACGCATTTTTACTTTCCGCGCAGTTCGATGATCTGGTCCCGAAGGACGGCCGCATACTCGTATTCCATCATTCTGGCTGCTTCCTTCATCTGCTTTTCCAGACGGGCGATCTCCTTTTCCTTTTCTGCCTTTGTCAGCTTTACGCCGTTTTTGCCCTTTCGCTCGGCAGTGGACGAGGATATTTCGATCAGATCCCGTACCGATTTGATAATCGTTTTCGGCACGATGCCGTGTGCCTGGTTGTACTCATTCTGGATCTGACGCCGCCGTTTGGTCTCGCGGATTGCCGCAGACATAGACGGTGTCATATTATCAGCATACATAATCACAAGACCTTCTGCATTTCTGGCTGCACGACCAATGGTCTGGATCAGGCTGGTTTCCGAACGAAGGAATCCCTCCTTATCTGCATCCAAAATCGCCACCAGACTTACTTCCGGCAGATCAAGGCCCTCACGCAGCAAATTGATGCCCACGAGAACATCAAATTTAGCCATTCGCAGATCCCGAATGATCTCCATCCGTTCCATTGCGCCAATGTCCGAATGCATATACCGTACCCGGATGCCTGCCTTTTGAAGATACACCGTCAGGTCCTCTGCCATTTTCTTGGTAAGTGTGGTGACAAGCACCCTTTCCTCTTTGGCTGCCCGCTTGTTAATCTCCCCTATCAGGTCATCTATCTGCCCATCAACAGGTCTCACCTCCACCTGAGGGTCTAAAAGTCCTGTTGGGCGAATAACTTGCTCCACCGTCTGTTCAGAACGGGTGCGCTCATATTCTGCCGGTGTGGCAGAAACATACACCACCTGATTAAGCTTTTCATCAAATTCCTGAAAATTCAGAGGGCGGTTATCGTAGGCCGAGGGCAAACGGAAGCCGTAATTGACAAGGGCATCCTTCCGGCTTCTGTCACCGGCGTACATTGCCCGGCACTGGGGAACCGTCACGTGGCTTTCATCAATAAACAGAAGAAAGTCCTCGGGGAAATAGTCCAGCAGTGTAGTCGGCGGTGTTCCCGGTTCTCGTCCCTGAATAACACGGGAATAGTTCTCGATTCCGGTACAAAAGCCGATCTCCGTCAGCATTTCCAGATCATACGCCGTTCGCTGAGCAATTCGCTGTGCTTCCAGCAGCTTATCCTGTTCCCGGAAAAAAGCAACCTGCTGGTCACATTCCTTGCGAATTTCTGCCATTGCCCGCTCCATTTTTTCCCGGCTGGCAACATAGTGGCTGGCAGGATAAATGGCAATATGGTCAATATATCGTTCCACCATACCGGACACTGCATTGATTTCACTGATCCGGTCCACTTCATCTCCAAAGAATTCCACACGGATCGCCCGACCAGTCCAGTATGCCGGATAGACCTCCAGTGTATCGCCGCGAACACGGAATTTATTTCTGGAGAAGTCCATATCATTTCGCTCATAGCGGATTTCTGTAAGCTTCCTGAGAACCTGGTCCACAGGGCGCTGCTGCCCTACCCGCAAAGAGATCACCATGCTCTTATAATCGATTGGATCGCCCAGTCCGTACAGACAGCTTACTGAGGACACCACGATCACATCTCTTCGCTCAAAGAGCGCAGATGTAGCGCTGTGACGCAGACGGTCGATTTCTTCATTGATGGCGGAATCCTTTTCGATATAGGTATCGGTATGGGCGATGTATGCCTCCGGCTGATAGTAGTCATAATAGGAAACAAAATATTCAACCGCATTATTTGGAAAGAATTCCCGAAACTCAGAGCAAAGCTGGGCTGCAAGGGTCTTGTTATGCGCCAGCACCAGTGTAGGTCTGTTTAAATTGGCTATGATATTTGCCATTGTATAGGTTTTACCGGAACCGGTAACGCCCAATAGGACCTGCTCTCTGAGTCCGTTTTTGACGCCCTCGGTCAGCTTTTGGATGGCCTCCGGCTGATCGCCTGTTGGCTGATAAGGAGCTTTTAATTCAAAACGGTCCATTCCATCACCTCACGGATTGCAGCACTTGGCAGCGGTGTATCCTTGCTGGATCAGCTTTTCTTTGCTGCCTGCAAACAATTCCTTATTGGCACGCTTAACGCCCTGTCCCTGCTCGCAGTCAGCCTTGTGAAATTTATGGGAGCTTGTATTGAGTATATAGACGATTTCTTCCTGGAATAATGCTGTGGTTTCTACAATTTGATCCGGGTAGCTGTTGCCTGTCAGATAGTCGATCGTCACACCCGGCTGATTGTTATAGACATACACATTAAAGCAGATCCCCTCGCCGTTATCCTCCACAGACCAGGCTTCCATCTGCACGCCCCGGGCTACCAGCTCCTTTTCGGAAAAGATCGGTGTGACCCGGTAGAGAACGTGGTTGTCTGTTTCCTTAACATAGTCCGCCACCATATTTTCAAAGGGCAGCATCCCCTCCACATTGCAGTAGCGTGTTCCGGTAATCAAATTCAATTCGTTGGCATTTTCACCGGTCAGTTGGAAGCCGATCAGGTGGCAGCGATTATAAAGGCTTTCTCCATCCACCCAGTCATACTGCGCCTGCACCCATCCGGAGGGCTTCACAGCGCTGATGCTCTCCCGCTCACTGGTGGGCATAAGATCTGTGCCAATGCAAGCCATTGCATTGCCGCACCGACCCAATTGATCCAATTGGGAATAGTATTCATAGGAATTTGTGGTAATATCCTCATCGGTAAATTCCGGCTGGTTTTCATATAGCACTACATACGGCTCTCCGGAAAATTCCGGAATTTCCGAAAGGGAAAAGCTATACTGCCGAACCGGAAACAATCTGTCACCGAAAAATGTGACAGCCAGCGCAATTACCACCAGTATCAGCGCAAAAGACCAGGGCTTGTTCTGCTCATTATAAGCTCTTCTCATTATTCATACACCTCTTGGGTAATGGAAGGATGGGAGTTTCCCGCAAAATCAGCTTTGCTAACAAGCTTTCTTCCGGACAGAATGGTTTCCGTAAGCTTTACATCCGCGGGATAGCTTCTATTCCATCGGTATATTACAACCGTTTCTGCTTGCTCGGCAGCAGCGCTGATATCTGCATTTTCCGCAAAGCAGATATCCCCTTCCCCCACTTCTTCCAAAAAATTCTCTGATACACGGATATTGGGTGTATTTGAGGGAAAGATGGATGCAGAATAGCCGTTCATCCAAAGGGTCTTTTCGCCGCAAAAATCCAGTATGTGCTTGCATACAGCACTGTCTCGGCTGAGCCGACGGTTATTAAAAAGCAAGCCGTCCCGCTCGTCTGCGCAAATAATCAACGTCATAGCTCATCCCCGGGATCGATCGAATTTCGGATGGCATAGCCACCGGATTGAATGATCGACACAAACTCATCCTCTGCAAACACCAGATGGTCTGCCAATATGATCTCCACGGACTGCAGCGCCCTAGACAGTCTTTGAGTCGTCTGGACATCCTCACCAGAAGGAACTGCCAGGCCGCTAGGATGATTATGGGCAAGAACCACTGTGGTTGCATTTGCATTGATTGCCGTTTCCACGATCTTCCGGACAGAGATAGCTGCAGAATTCACACTGCCCTCTCCGATCATTTTACAGCAGAGAACCTTGCATTTTGCATCCAGGCACAGCAAATACACCGTTTCCACATTCCGGTTGACAAAATACGGACGCATATACTCGCCGCATTTTGCAACAGATGTCAATGCCTTTTGATTTTTTCTGCTTGTGACCTCATAATACCGCCATGCAGATTTCAAAAGAGACAAAAACGCAGCAACATTTTCACCCACTCCGGGAACTTCCATCAGTTCTTTGGCACTGGCATCCAAAACCGCATCAAAGGACCCAAAATGCTCCAAAAGGCGAAATGCCAGCGGATTTGTGTCGACCCGCGGTACACAATAAAAAAGCAGCAGCTCCAATGCGTGTTTTTCATCAAAATGATCCAGTCCCTCTTGGAGAAACCGATCCTTTAATCTCTGGCGATGACCGTCGTGCATCGACATATTTTCACCTCATTCGTGGATTTTTCTTGCTATTTTCGGCAAAATTAGTTAAAATGGAAATAACAGAAATATCTAGCAGATTTTTTCTGGAAAATATAAGTATGATATACCATAAGGAGGAAGAGAATGGAGCAAGAGAAGATTATCGATTCCCTGCTGGAATTGGTAGAACGCCCCGCCTTCTGTGTCTGTAACGGGAAGATCCTGCAGGTCAATCGCGCTGCCCGTCAAAAGCTGATTGCCGTTGGTATGTGTATTTCTGAGCTGCTTGGTAACGATATAACGGCATACAACAGCTTCCAAGGAGGAACACAGACCCTGACCGCAACGATTTCCGGTATCCCCTATCGTGTTCAGCTCTCCCGTGTTGGGGATATTGATATATTTGTATTAGAGTCCGAGGACCCGGAAATGCGGGCCATTGCCTTAGCTGCCCAAAATTTGCGCGGTCCGCTGAACAGTGTGATGACCATCGCCGATCTTCTCTCATGCGAAGACAGTCAGCATATCGGACAGCTGCAAAGAGGACTCAACCGGCTGCACCGGATCGTTTGCAACATGTCCGATTCTTACCGATATCAGCAAGGAAGCGCTGCCCATCTGGAAACCACCAGCATTACCGGTGTGTTTGATGAGTGTATGGAGGCGATCCGTACCCTTTTGGAAAGCTGCGCAATCGACCTGCATTATACCGGTCTCAGCGCGCCTGTTTGGAGTCTTGCGGACCGGGAAATGCTGGAGCGCGCCATTTACAATCTAATCTCAAATGCAGTTAAATTTATGGATGCTGACAGCGCCCTCTGCGCAAAGGTTACCCAAAACGGAAATCAGATCATTTTTACACTGCAGACATCTGCTGCGCCTTCCAATACGCTCGGTGCCTTTAACCGCTATCAGCGGGAGCCCGGTATCGAGGACAGCCGATTCGGCATTGGTCTCGGAATGCCGCTGGTTCGTGCAGTGGCTGCTGCCCACGGCGGAACGGTTCTGATCGATCATCCGGATGACAAGACGACCCGGATCACGATGACACTTTCTGTCGTCAATTCCTCTGAAAATGTGGTTCGCAGTTCCATCCGTATTCCTACCAGCAATTATGCTGGCGACCGGGATCGGGGGCTGTTGGAGTTATCTGAGATCCTGCCTACAGATGCCTATCAAAATAATACTTGACAAAAATCCCCGGCCCGGAAGCGGCCGGGGAGCTTTTTTACAAATAACGCTTGAGATACTGACCGGTGTAGCTGTCCTCTACCGCAGCCACTTCTTCCGGTGTGCCGGATGCCACCACATAGCCGCCGCCGTCGCCGCCCTCCGGACCAAGATCAATAATATAGTCGGCAGTTTTGATCACATCCAGGTTATGCTCTATCACCAATACAGTATTGCCTGCATCCACAAGCTGCTGCAGTACATCGATCAGCTTATGCACATCTGCTGCGTGAAGTCCAGTAGTAGGCTCGTCCAGAATATAGATCGTCCGGCCTGTGGAGACCCTTGCCAGCTCTGTTGCCAGCTTTACCCGCTGGGCTTCGCCGCCAGACAGGGTGGTGCTGGACTGACCCAGCTTTACATAGCCAAGACCCACATCCACCAGGGTCTGGACCTTTCGGCGGATCTTTGGCAGGTTTTCAAAAAATGCCACTGCTTCATCTGCTGTCATATCCAGAACTTCTGCAATATTTTTGCCCTTATAGCGGATCTCAAGGGTCTCCCGGTTATACCGCCGACCCTTACAGACCTCACAAGGTACATAAACATCTGCCAGAAAATGCATTTCGATCTTAACCAGACCGTCACCACTGCAGGCTTCGCAGCGGCCGCCCTTTACATTAAAGGAGAAGCGACCCGGACCGTAGCCGCGCATTTTGGCATCAGTAGTGGAGGCAAACAGATCCCGGATGTCATTAAACAATCCTGTGTAAGTGGCAGGATTGGAGCGGGGTGTGCGCCCGATGGGGCTTTGATCGATATCGATCACCTTATCCAGTTGCTCCAGACCATCCACACAGCGGCAAGCACCGGGACGGGTACGGGCGTGATTGAGCTTAGATAAAAGGGTCTTGTTCAGAACCTCGCCGACCAGACTGGATTTTCCGGAGCCTGACACACCTGTCACACAGGTCAGTGTGCCCAGGGGTATTGCAACATCAATGTCCTTCAGATTGTTCTGGGTCGCGCCGCGAACGGACAGCTGTTTACCGCTTCCTGTCCGTCTTGCGGAAGGCACAGGAATTTTCTTAAAGCCGGACAAATACTGACCGGTGATAGATCGGGGATTTTTGCAGATCTCATCATAAGAACCTGCCGCAACGATCTCGCCACCGTGGATGCCCGCACCGGGTCCCACATCCACAATATAATCTGCTGCGCGCATCGTATCTTCATCGTGCTCTACCACGATCAAGGTATTTCCCAGATCACGCAGGTGCTTCAGGGTCATCAGGAGTCGGTCATTATCCCGCTGATGCAGTCCGATGGACGGCTCATCCAGGATATACAGCACACCCATAAGGGATGAACCGATCTGGGTGGCAAGGCGAATTCGCTGACTCTCACCGCCGGAAAGGGTTGCAGCCGCTCGGGACAGGGTGAGATACTCGAGGCCCACATCCTTCAAAAAACGTAAACGGGAGCGAATCTCCCGGACGATCTGCTCTGCAACGATCGCCATATTGCCAGTAAGCTTCATATTGTCGATAAATTCCAGCGCCTGACGGATGCTCATACGACAAAAGTCCATAATGCCGATGCCACCCACCGTAACTGCTCTTGCGATCTCAGACAGCCGGTCGCCGTGACAGTGGGGACAGGGCGCAGTTGCCATACACTCTTCCAGCTCTTTCCGAGCAGCATCCGACTGGGTCTCCCGGAAACGGCGACTGATATTATTGAGAATGCCCTCAAATGGCTGTTCCAGAACACCCATTCCGTTACCCCGGTTATAGGTCATACGCAGCTTTTCATCCCCTGTGCCGTAAAGGATCACCTTCATAGCATCCTCAGACAGATCCTTCACCGGTACAGTCAGGGAAAAATTGTATTTTTTAGAAAGTGCCTCGAAGTACATCCGGAAAATGGAATCGGTTCTGGCACTGCTCCAGCCGGATGCCTGAATGGCTCCGTCGAAGATAGACTTATTTTTGTCCGGGATCACCAGATCCACATCTGCAACCAGCTGAAAGCCAAGTCCCGTACATTCCGGGCAAGCGCCTGCAGGGTTATTAAAGGAGAACATTCTCGGCTCAAGCTCCGAAAGGCTGATGCCGCAGTCCTCACAGGCATAATTCTGAGAAAAGCTCAGCTCCTGCTCCGTGTCCGGCAACTGGATCGTTACCAGACCGCCGGAATGGGTGCAGGCTGTTTCAATGGAGTCGGTCAGTCTGCGCCGCTTGCCTTCCCGGATCACAAGCCGGTCAACAACCAGCTCGATGGTATGCTTTTTATTCTTTTCGCAGGATATCTGCTCGTTCAGATCGTATAAAATGCCGTCCACTCGAACACGGGCAAAGCCCTGTTTTCTGGCATCTTCAAATACTTTTGTGTGCTCACCCTTCTTCTGGCGGATAACCGGTGACAGGACAATAAATCTTGTTCCCTCGCCCAGCTCCTCAATCCGATCTACGATCTGATCAATGGTCTGACGGCTGATCTCTTTTCCGCACTTAGGGCAATGGGGAATGCCAGCTCTTGCCCACAAAAGACGCAGATAATCATAAATTTCCGTGACAGTACCCACTGTGGATCGGGGATTTTTAGAGGTGGTCTTCTGATCGATCGAGATAGCAGGAGAAAGACCGTCAATCGCGTCCACATCGGGCTTGTCCATCTGTCCCAAAAACTGGCGGGCATAGGAGCTCAGGCTCTCCACATAACGGCGCTGACCTTCTGCATAAATGGTATCAAACGCAAGACTGGATTTTCCGGAGCCGGAAAGGCCGGTAAACACGATCAGCTTATCCCGGGGAATGGTTAAATTGATGTTTTTAAGGTTGTTTTCTCTGGCACCCTGAATTCGGATCGTATCACTCACAAGCACACACCTGCCCTTCGATTTTTTCTTCCCATTAGTATACCACATTTTCTACAGCAGTACAACCTAAAATTCCACACAAAAACTTTTCTGAAAAATATTAAAAAATAGTTGTTATTTGTCCCAGTTCGGTGTTGCAATTTGCTGGCAGATAGTGGTATAATACAATCACGAGAGTTTGCAGACCTCTGCAAACAAAATACAGAAAAAACAAAGCGAGGTATTTGAGAAGATGATTGCGTACGGAGATAATATTAAGGTTTTCTGCGGCAATTCCAATCCTGCATTTGCTCAGACTGTCTGTAAGGAGCTGGGCATTCCTCTGGGTCAGAGCACTGTTAAGACATTTGCTGACGGCGAAGCATCTGTTTCCCTGCACGAAACAGTCCGCGGCTGTGATGTATTCCTGATCCAGTCCACCTGCAAGCCGGTCAACGACCATCTGATGGAGCTGCTGGTTATGATCGATGCCTGCCGCCGTGCTTCCGCCGGCCGTATTACTGCAGTTATCCCCTATTTCGGCTATGCCCGTCAGGACCGGAAGGCTAAGAGCCGCGATCCCATCTCCGCAAAGCTGGTTGCCAATATGATCACCGCCGCAGGCGCTGACCGTGTGCTGACTATGGACCTGCACGCAGCGCAGATCCAGGGTTTCTTTGATATCCCCGTAGATCACTTGCTGGGCAACCCCACCTTCGTCAAGTACTATCTGGATAAGTTCCCTGAGGATAAGTTCAACCACGATGACTTTGTTGTGGTTTCTCCCGATGTAGGCTCTGTTGCCCGTGCAAGAGCCTTCGCCGCAAAGGTCCATATGGGTCTTGCAATCGTTGATAAGCGCCGTCAGAAGGCAAACGAGTGCGAGGTTATGAATGTGATCGGTGACGTTAAGGGCAAGACCTGCATTATGTATGACGATATGGTCGATACTGCCGGCTCTCTGTGCAATGCCGCCAATGCGCTGGTTGAAGTGGGCGGTGCGAAAGAGGTTTACGCCTGTGCAACCCACGGTGTTCTGTCCGGTCCTGCCTTTGACCGCATTACAGGCAGTGCTATTAAAGAACTGGTCGTACACAACACCATTCCTGTACCGGAAAACTGCCCCTGCGAGAAGATCAAGCAGCTGGATGTGGCACCCATTTTTGCCCGTGCAATTTCTCACATCCATGGCGGTACATCCATTGCTGATCTGTTCTAAGCTGTGTTAGGAAGATCAAATGACACCTGGCTGATCGTTGGGCTGGGAAACCCAGGTAAGGAGTATACGCGAACCCGTCATAATGCAGGGTTTCGTGCCATCGACGATCTTGCGGAAAGCCTGGGCTGTAAGATTGACAAAGTGAAATTCCAAGGACTTTATGGACAGACCACATACCGTGGCGAAAAGCTTCTGTTGCTCAAGCCTCAGACTTTTATGAACAATTCTGGCCGCAGTGTATTGCAGCTGAGTGCCTATTTTAACATTCCACCTCAGAAGATCATCGTTCTATTTGACGATATCTCCTTAGATCCGGGCAGACTGCGCATCCGCGCAGACGGCTCTGCCGGCGGACATAACGGCATTAAGTCAATTATCAGCGAGCTTGGATCTCAGGACTTCCCCAGGGTGAAGATCGGTGTAGGTGCAAAACCCCACCCAGAGCAGGATCTTGCGGACTGGGTGCTGTCTAACTTCTCCGCAAATGAGGAAAAAGCACTGTCTGCTGCCCTACCAAAAGCGGGCGAAGCTGCCCTTTGCATCATCGAAAAAGGCGTTCCGGAGTCAGCCAACCGGTATAACGGCTTCCGGCCCTGAAAATAATGTAGAAACACCACGGAAAGGGGGGCTATTTCCCCCTTTCCGCGTTCTTGCGTGGAAAGGAATTTGGGTAAAGTATGGAGAAACTGCTGAATATTCTAAGTACAGTTCCGGAATATAACACCCTGCTGGACAGTGTCAAGCAGGGCAATTCTGCTGCCGTTACCGGAATTGGACAGATCAACCGCAGTCACCTGCTTTCCGGTCTTTACACCCACACCACGCAGCCAATCGTTGTGCTTTGTCAGGATGATATGGCTGCAAAACGGCTGCAAGAGGAGCTTAAGGTTTTTCTTGGGCTCACAGTACCAACCCTTCCCAGTCGCGAGCTAACCCTATATGACAGCGCTGTTGTTTCCAGAAGCTGGGAGCAAATGCGGCTGCGGCAGTTTTATGATCTTCTTCAGGGTAAGACACGGCTGCTGATCCTCTCCTGGGAGGCAATGAGCCAAAGGACTATGCCCCCGGAGGTTTTATCTAAGGCAGCATTTACCTTGAAAATCGGTCAGGAATATCAGATCGATACACTCATCAGCCGCCTGTGCACCTGTGGTTACAGCCGCTGTGCAATGGTGGAAGGCCCGGGACAATTTGCCGTCCGGGGCGGCATTCTGGATATCTTCTCCCCTGCTGCGGACCGACCGGTCCGTGCAGAGTTCTTCGGAGACGAATTAGACACTATGGGTTACTTTGATCCGGACACCCAACGGCGTACGGAAAATACTGAAGAAACGGTTGTTCTGCCAGTTGGCGAAACGCAGCCCAGCCTGCACCCGGGCGGTGTTGCCGGTCTTTGCGCCGATCTGCGGAATTTGATCGCACGGCAAATGCGAAGGAAGACTGTTAACGAAGCACTGGTTACAACCCTTCAAAAGGATCTGGAAAAATACGAAAACGGTGTGCAAAATCCTGCATCCGACCGGTATATGTCACTGATCTATCCCAGCATTGCCACCGCAATGTCCTATGTTCCTAAGAATGCCCTGCTGGTTCTGTGCGACCAAAGCAATCTCAAGCGCTGCGCCAAAACTCGGATCGAGGAAACGGGTCTGCAGCTTGACAGTCTGCTCCAATCCGGCTTGATTGCCGGTGAGCTGTGTGACTATGTTTGTCAGTGGGAGGATTTCTGCGCAGACATCCGCGGTCGCACGGCTGTGTATATGGATGCCTTCAGCAGCACTTCCTATCCGGAGGAAAATCCGCCAAAGGTACTGCTGCCGATGACCGCAAAGCAGCTGCCCGGTTACGGAGGTAATTTGGATACTGCCGCTGCTGACCTTGCCCATTATCAAAAAATGGATTTTTCCTGTCTGGTTCTTTGTGGCACACGGCGGCGTGCCGAGCTTCTGCAAGAAATGCTCAGTTCCAAGGGACTTTCCGGACTGTTGTGTATTCCCCTGACGATGATGCCCAAACCTGGACAGATTCTGCTGACGGAAGGTACTCTGCCCTACGGTATGGAATATCCCAATTCCAAGCTGGTGGTTTTAACAGAAGGACAGCTGATTGCCAAAAGCGAAGTACGGCGCAAGCCGAAAAAATCTGCCACAAACCGTCAGAAGCTTAATTCTTTTACAGACCTGTCTCCCGGCGATCTGGTGGTCCACGAAAACTACGGCATTGGTCGTTTTGTGGCGATGGAACAGATCCGGATCGACGGTGCAGTCAAAGACTATGTGAAGATCGCCTACCAGGGCACAGATACCCTATTCGTACCCGCCACCCAGCTGGATATGGTCAGTAAATATATTGGCGGCGGTGGTGAAGATTCCAATGTTCGGCTGAACAAGATCGGTACAGATGCCTGGCAAAAGACAAAATCAAAGGCACGAAAAGCCGCAAAGGATATGGCTGGTGAGCTGATCCAGCTTTATGCCGCCCGGAAACGGCAGGAAGGCTTTGCCTTTGCTGCGGATTCTCCCTGGCAGCTGGAATTCGAGGACAATTTCCCCTATCCGGAAACGGACGATCAGCTGCGCTGTATTGCGGAGATCAAGGGTGATATGGAAGCACCTACCCCAATGGATCGCCTTCTCTGCGGTGATGTGGGCTTTGGCAAAACAGAAGTTGCCCTGCGTGCCGTTATGAAAGCGGTTATGGACGGAAAACAGGCAGCGATCTTAGTGCCAACCACAGTCCTTGCCCAGCAGCACTATCAGACGGCAATAGCAAGATTTCGTGGTTTCCCTGTAAATATTGATGTGCTCAGCCGTTTCCGCACGCCTACCCAGCAAAAACGCACCCTGCAGAATTTGCGTGCCGGTCAGGTGGATCTGATCATCGGCACCCACAAGCTGCTGCAAAAGAGCGTTGAATTTAAGGATCTGGGTCTGCTGATCGTGGATGAGGAGCAGCGCTTTGGTGTGAGTCATAAGGAAAGACTGAAGGAAATTTCCAAGGGTGTGGATGTGCTGACATTGTCTGCAACGCCTATCCCCAGAACTCTGAATATGGCGCTGTCCGGTATCCGGGATATGTCTACAATTGAAGAGCCCCCGGCGGACCGATATCCTGTTCAGACCTATGTGATGGAACACAGCAATCCCATTGTGGATGATGCGATTCGTCGTGAGATCGAACGGGGCGGTCAGGTGTATTATCTACACAACCGGGTGGAGACCATTGAACAATGCGCCTCTGCCCTGAAACGGCGCATTCCCGGTCTGCGGGTCGCTGTTGCCCACGGAAAAATGGGTGAAGAGGAGCTTAGCGATGTAATGCACGCAATGGCAGATGGGGATATTCAGGTTCTTATCTGCACGACCATTATTGAAACGGGTCTGGATATTCCCAATGTAAATACACTCATAATAGAAAATGCAGATCGGTTTGGACTGAGTCAGCTGCACCAGCTGCGGGGACGCGTTGGTCGCTCTACTCGCCATGCCTATGCATATTTCACCTATAAACCTGACAAATCCCTAACAGAGGTTGCGGAAAAGCGGCTGTCCGCCATTCGTGACTTTGCAGAGTTCGGTTCAGGATTTAAGATCGCAATGCGGGATCTGGAGATCCGGGGAGCAGGCAACCTGCTGGGCGCTGAGCAATCCGGTCATATGATGTCTGTGGGTTACGATATGTACCTGAAGCTGCTGGACGAAGCAGTTTTGGAGGAACGGGGCGAAAAGCCGAAAGAACCGGACTGCACTGCCGATCTGAATGTAACTGCCAATGTGGATAAGGACTATGTTTCCAGGGGCGAGGAGCGGATGGATCTTTACCGGAGAATGGCTGCGATCCGCTCTCAGGAGGATGCAGACGATCTTTTGGATGAGATCATTGATCGGTACGGCGAGCCGCCTAAGGGCGTGCTGAATTTGGTAGAGATTGCTCTGCTGCGCGCCAACGCCCGGAAAGCCGGTGTCTGCGACATCCGCCAGAAAGCAGGAGATGTTCTTTTCACACTGACAAATCTGGATTTCGAGGCAGTGACAGCAATGTGTGCAGATCCGGATTATAAGACACGGCTGCATTTTGTCGCAACCGCAAAAGAGCCTACTCTCCGGCTGAAGCTGGCAAGCGGTGTGGACTCGCTTCGGCAAGCAAAGGTCTTTATCGATAAGTATCAGAAGTGCAGAACTTAATCTACTTGCTTTTTTGTCATAATGTGTTACAATAGCAACAATATGCAGATATTTTTTGCTGATAGAAAGAAGGAGCTTACAATGAAAACAATAAGCACAAAACGCCGAAGACTTCTGATCTTCTGTCTTTCTTTGACAGCTGCCATTGGTTGTCTTTTATGCGGATGTAACAGCAAAAATCCCATTGCGGAGAATGTTACCGTTGCCGGTGTGAATATTGGCGGTATGACAAGACGTGAAGCCATCAGTGCTGTCCGGCAGGCTGTGGGTGATAGCTATGAAACAACCGCTATGCAGGTGCAGGTGGACGGTCACAGCATTTCCCTTTCCCCTGACGAAACCGGCGCTGCTTTGCAAGTAAGTGACGCAATCGATCTGGCACTTGCTGCCGACGCAGGAACGACAGTGGATATTACTTCCTGTCTGAATCTGAACGATCAGGCAATTGAAAGTAAGCTTAAAGAGCTGATGAAAAACTTCGGATCTCAGCTGGCCCAGCCCTCTTATATGATCAGCGGCGCTGACGGAATGGATAAGACGCTGATTATCACAATGGGTACACCCGGTTACGGACTGAGCTACGAAGATGTTCTGAAGGAAATTCATTCTGCTTATTCCGGTAACATCTTCACTCTGACTCTGTCCAGCGAAGTGAAAGAGCCGGATGCGGTGGATCTGGAAGCAATTTACAAGGAAACTTATATTGAGCCTGTAAACGCCGCCTACGATCCGGAAACAAAGGGCACAACTGACCATATATTGGGTTATTCCTTTGAAATAGAAGAAGCAAAAGAACTGATAAAAGACGCAAAATACGGTGAAAATATTTCCATTCCCTACACCATCATCGAACCGGAAATCAAAAAGGGCGAAATGGAAAAGTTGCTGTTTAAGGATGTTCTTTCTACCTATACCGCCAAATCCGGCAGCGTGAATGGCCGTGACACAAATTTGAAGCTTGCCTGCGAGGCAGTCAACGGCGTTGTGCTCCAGCCCGGCGAAGTCTTTGACTATAACAAGACATTGGGTGAGCGCACTTCCGCAAAGGGTTATAAATACGGTGCGACCTACATTGGCAACAAGACCGTCAGCACAATCGGCGGCGGTATCTGCCAGGTGTCCTCGACCATTTACTACTGCGCACTGATGGCAGATATGGAGATCGTTACTAGAGTCAATCACGGTTTCCTGAACACATATGTTCCGATGGGTATGGACGCAACCGTATCCTGGGGTGGTCCGGAGTTCCGTTTTAAGAACAACTCGGAATTCCCTATCCGCATTGAAGCATCCGCCGATGCCGGTCACACCACCGTTACGATCTACGGTACAGATGTGAAGGATTACTATGTAAAAATGGAATACACGCTTCTGGCGACCTATCCCTGGTCTAGGGTTGAGCAGGAAATGCCCGCTGACAATCCGGACGGCTACAAGGACGGCGATGTGATCAGCACCGCTTATACCGGCTACAAGGTGGTTACATATCGCTGCAAGTACGATAAGAAAACAGACGAGCTGATTTCCAAAGAGCAGGAGACGATGAACCACTACAACAAGCGGGACTATGTGATCTGCAAGATCGTAACAGAAGAAACCGTTCCGCCAACAACGGTGCCGCCTACTGAACCAACCACACCTCCCGTAACCGATCCCCCGGAGACGGAGCCGACGGAAACTACAGTACCTGAGATAGAGCCGGCACCGGAGCCGCCCGTAGAAACAGGACCCGTCACACCCGGCGGTCCTGCAACTGAAGACAATTAACAAAAAGTGACCTTTTGCAATCGCAAAAGGTCACTTTTATCATTATTTCGGTTGAATATCCAGGTGGTAATCCACCGTGCCCATAGCACTTTGCTCGATCTCGATCTGGTACACCAGATCGATCACGCCGCCTTCCGGCGTGATATTTCCTCTGATCTTGGTTGCCATTACGCTGATCATCAGCGCGCCGAAATCCGCCTGATACAAAGAATCGTGGGTCATACCCTCCTGAAAGACCATTTGAGAATTGAGCTTTCCGGTACGGGACAGGATAATCTTATCCGGTTCTACCCGGAAAGTGGTAGTAACACCGCCAAGTCCTGTCAGTTCACTTTCTTCATAGCTGATATTCCAGCCACCGTCAATTTGCTCCATTGTTCCTTCTGTGACCAATTCGATCACATCCGGCTCCTGATCCTGATAGGACTGTCGTCCCTGAATGGACAGCATCACTGCTTGCTTCATTTCAGTCCTCCAAAGCCAGATCAATCAGCGCATCGAGCATCTGACCGTATGGAATTCCGCTGGCAGCAAACAGCTTCGGGTACATAGAAATGGAAGTAAATCCGGGAAGTGTATTGATCTCATTAAATACGATCCGGTTATCATCGTAGGTAACGAAGAAATCCACACGGCTGAGTCCACGGCAACCGATAGCGCTGTACACCTTAACTGCAAGCTCCCGCACCTGTTCTGCCACATCCTCTGAAATTCTGGCAGGAATGTAGGCAACGGAGGTGTCAGTGATATATTTTGCATTATAGTCATAAAAATCAGCACCGGAGTCGATCTCACCGCACACGGAGGCAACAGGGCTGCCATTGCCCATAACAGCTACTTCCACTTCCCGACCGTTGATGAATTCCTCTACCAGGATCTTTTCATCATAGACGCCTGCCTGCAGCAGTGCATCCTTCAGCGCATTTCGGTCAGGCGCTTTGGAAACACCCACGGAAGAGCCTGTACCAGCAGGCTTAACAAACACCGGATAGGAAAAACGGTTCTCGATACCGTCTAAGATGGCATCCATTCGGGTTTGAAGCTCACTGTTGCGCACCAGCTGCCAAGCAGCTTGCGGAACTTGTGCCTGATCAGCTACAAGCTTTGTCAGGGTCTTATCCATAGAAACGGCAGATGCGGCTACCTGAGGACCAACATAAGGGATACCAGCCATTTGCAGAAGACCCTGCATTGCACCGTCCTCACCGTTTTCACCGTGGAGCACCGGGAACACCACATCGATCAGCTCCCGCACCACACAGTCGCCTTCAAAGCTCAAAAGGCCCTGTCCTCGAATGGGAGAGATGGTAGCTCGGCGGTTGCCTTCAAATTCCTGCCACTGGCCTGTAGGCAACAAGGAATAGTCTGTTCCTGCAAACAAGATCCAGTCTCCTTTTTTGGTGATGCCCACAGGAAAAATATTGTATTTTTCCTTGTCTAAGTTGTTCAGCACAGATTCCGCAGAGCGGAGGGATACCTCGTGCTCCGGACTGATTCCGCCAAACAAAACACAAACATTCAGCTTACGCAATGAAATCACTCTTTTCAAACATTTTCTTTTAGCAGTGCCTCGCCTGCCCGGTAGATATCACCGGCGCCTACTGTTAGAATTACGTCTCCCGGCTGGGCGATGGAACGCAGGTAATCGGTCACCTCCGGAAGTGTCTCACAATACACACTTCCCGGAACTTCCTGTGCAAGATCACGGGAGGAGATACCCACAGTATTCCGTTCTCTTGCCGCATAGATCTCTGCCAGCACCAACACATCTGCCTTTTTCAGCTCCCGCACAAATTCATCAAACAGTGCTTTGGTGCGGGTATAGGTGTGGGGCTGGAATGCCACAACGATCCGGTTTGGCTCCATTGTTCGCACGGCTTCAATCGTTGCTGCCAGCTCGTCGGGATGGTGGGCATAGTCGTCGTAGACCTCTGCGCCGTTGTAATTACCCTTAAATTGCATCCGGCGTTCTGCACCAGAGAAGGTAGCAAGGCCTCTGGTGACTGCTTCACCGGGGATTCCCAGCATCCAGGCAGCACCTGCTGCAGCGAGGGCATTGAGGGCATTGTGTCTGCCCAGAACCTTCAGGTCCAGGTGACAGTAGAATTCACCGTCGCAAACAATGTCCAGATGCCGCCAATCCGGGCAGATATTTGCCGCCCGTACTTTATTATGCTCCTTAAGGCCAAATGTAACGCAATCCACGCCCTCCATTGCCTGCAGGGTATGGGGATCGTCACCGTTTGCAAGAACGCCGCCGCTGGAAAGCTGAGCAAATTTCCGGAAGGATTTTTGCACATCCGCCAGATCCTTAAAATAATCTAGATGATCCGCTTCCACATTCAGGATCACTGCCAATGTGGGGAAGAAATTCAGGAAAGAATCACAATATTCGCAGCTTTCCAGTACGATGGTATCGCCGCCCCCTACCCGGTGCCCTGCCCGCAGCAGGGGCAAATAGCCGCCGATCATAACCGTGGGATCAACATTCGCTTCCATCAGAATATGGGTCACCATAGAGGTTGTGGTGGTTTTGCCGTGGGTGCCGGCAATGCAGACAGCATTTTTATATACCTGCATAATCACGCCCCAGGCCTGTGCCCGTTCAAACAAAGGAATTCCCAGTCTGCGGGCAGCTGCAATTTCCGGATTATCATTATGAGCAGCTGCGGTGCGAATGATACAGTCTGCACCCACTACATTATCTTCACTATGTCCGATAGCAACACAAATGCCGTTTGCGATCAGCTCATCGGTAGATACGGATGAATTCATATCCGAGCCAGTGACGATCATACCCATGCCTTTCAGCACAAGGCCAAGAGGGCGCATAGAAACGCCGCCGATGCCAACCAGGTGCACCCGCTTGCCAGGAACCAGATAGCGCTTTAATTCTTGAGTTTTATTTTCCATTCAGGTGTTCCTCCCGAATTTTTTCTTTTAACCTTAATATTATATAATATTGTATACCTATTTACAACTAGTATTTTGCCCAAAAATACTTCCGGGATGTTTTTCCCTACTTGACAGTTTATTGTGAAAAACCGCATAATATTCATTGTCTACGGATATTTATACAATAGTAAATTCATATATTCAGTTAATATATACATTTGTTTGTATATTTCGTGCTATCTATACAACTCAGCATCAGTTTTATTGTATCTTTAGTCAATTGACCCTGAATAATATGCGTGGTACAATACATACATTAAATCCCAACTGGGATATTTAAGAAAAGGAGTTAATCATTATGAAAAAGTTTCTCGCTTTGATTCTGGCTGTTCTGATGCTGGCTGCTGTTCTGGCTGGCTGCGGCAGCACTAAGAAGACCCTGAAAATTCTGGACACTGAGTACGCTCTGGAAGACTATGCAATCTGCGTTGCAAAAGAAAACGAAGATCTGCTGGCTAACATCAACACCGCACTGGACGAGCTGATCAAGGACGGCACCGCTCAGAAAATCGTTGACAAGTACATCTCCGGCACCGAGCACAACCTGGCCTTCCAGCAGGATGTGGAAGGCAAGGAAGAGCTGGTTATGGCTACCAATGCCTACTTCCCTCCCTATGAGTTCTACGACAACAACAAGATCGTTGGTATCGATGCTGAGATGGCTGCTGCTATTGCTGACAAGCTGGGCAAGAAGCTGGTCATTCAGGATACTGAGTTCGGCTCTATCATCGCAGGCGTTCAGACCGGCAAGTACGATATGGGTATGGCTGGTATGACCGTTACCGCTGACCGTCTGGAAGAAGTCAACTTCTCCACCAGCTATGCTACCGGCGTTCAGGTGGTTATCGTTGCAGAAGGCAGCGAGATCGCTACTGTTGACGATCTGCTGAACCCTGAGAAAAACTACAAGGTCGGCGTCCAGCAGGACACCACCGGTGACATCTATCTGTCCTCTTCCTATGAGGAAGGCGGCGTTGGCGAAGACAATGTTATCCGCTACAAGACCGGCAACGAGGCTGTTCAGGCTCTGCTTGCAGGCAAGGTCGACGCAGTTGTTATCGACGAAGAGCCCGCTAAGGCTTATGTTGCAAACAACAACGAGTAAGTGATTTCTTTGACCGGAAGAGCGGTCCGCCGCTCTTCCGGTTTTATTGTGTTTACAAGGAGGAAGCCATATGTTCTATGGACTTCAGTTGTGGTGGCTTGATTTCAAGGGAACCTTCTACCGCTGCTTTATTGAAGACAACCGCTGGCAGTATCTGACAAAGGGCCTGGGTAACACCCTGCTGATCACCTTTTTCTCACTGATCATCGGTGTGGTACTGGGTGTGGTGGTTGCTATCATCCGCTCCAGCTATGACAAAACCGAAAAGGAAATGCGTCCCGGCTTTGGCAAGGCGATCCTGAGTATTGCAAACTTTATCTGCAAGATCTACTTAACGGTCATCCGCGGTACACCTGTGGTTGTTCAACTGCTGCTTGGTGTGTTTGTTATCTTTATGTTTATGGGTGACATTACAGTTGCCTGCATTGTTTTCGGTGTGAACTCCGGTGCGTATGTGGCTGAGATCGTCCGTTCCGGTATTATGTCCATAGATAACGGTCAATTTGAAGCTGGCAGAAGTCTGGGCTTTAATTATGTGCAGACAATGCAGCACATTGTTTTACCCCAGGCATTTAAGAATGTACTGCCCTCCCTCGCCAACGAATTTATCGTTCTGATCAAGGAGACCTCTGTTGCCGGTTATGCCGGTGTGATTGACCTTACTAAGGGTGGAGAAATTATCCGTGGCCGTACCTTCGAGGCATTTATGCCCCTGATCGCCGTTGCCATTATTTATTTGGCGCTGGTGTTGTTCTTCACCTTCCTGATCGGCAAGCTGGAAAGGAGGCTCAGAAACAGTGAACGGTAATGTTATTATTTCTGCGCAGAACTTAAAAAAGTACTATAACGGTGATAAGATCAAGGCTCTGGACGGTGTCAGTGCGGACATCAGCAAGGGCGAAGTGGTGGTTGTGATCGGTCCTTCCGGTTCCGGTAAGTCCACTTTCCTGCGCTGCCTGAACCTTCTGGAAGTACCTACAGCGGGAACGATCCTGTTTAACGGCAGCGACATCACCGACAAAAACGCAAACATCAACCTGCACCGCCAGAAGATGGGTATGGTATTCCAGCACTTTAACCTCTTCCCCCATATGACCATATTGAACAATATGATCTTAGCTCCCTGCAAGCTGCTGGGCAAAAGCAAGGAGGAATCAACCGAAAAGGCGCTTGGTCTTTTGAAACGGGTTGGTTTGGGCGACCGGGCAAATGCTTACCCCAGTCAGCTTTCCGGCGGACAGAAGCAGCGGATCGCCATTGTCCGTGCACTGATGATGGAGCCGGAGGTTATGCTCTTTGATGAGCCCACCTCTGCCCTTGACCCTGAAATGGTTGGCGAGGTTCTGGAGGTTATGAAGGAACTGGCAGCCGACGGAATGACGATGGTGGTTGTCACCCACGAAATGGGCTTTGCAAAAGAAGTGGGCAGCCGGGTGATCTTTATGGACGAAGGCAAAATTCTGGAAGAAAACACTCCGGAAGAGCTGTTCAGCAATCCCCAAAATCCCCGTCTGCAGGATTTCCTCTCTAAAGTTCTATAACAACTAAGGGCGTATTGCATTTGCAGTGCGCCCTTTCTACTATTTGACGAACGATATACCGTAGGGCGGGGGCTTGCTCCCGCCGCTACCGCACCTTCAAATTGTAATACTGCTGCTGTTTTGGGGCATCGAACCTCAAAACAGCAGACGGCGGGAGCAAGCCCCCGCCCTACAATATAAAATCCTACAAACAGAAAAGAGCGTGCTGAAACACGCTCTTTTTATTTATTCTGCCAGAGTGGCTGCCATAACGGCTTTAATGGTGTGCATCCGGTTTTCAGCTTCATCAAACACGATGGACTGAGCACTTTCGAACACCTCGTCCGTAACCTCCATACAGTCGATACCGAACTTCTCATTGATCTGCTTGCCGATTGTGGTTTTCAGATCGTGGAAGGCAGGCAGACAGTGCATAAACCGGCACTGCTCCCCTGCTGCCTCCATAAGCGCCTTGTCCACTCTGTAAGGTGTCAGGTCTGCAATCCGCTCTTGCCAGACTTCATCAGGCTCGCCCATAGAAACCCACACATCGGTATAGATAATATGCGCACCCTTGACTGCAGAAACGGGGTCAGAATTGAATTCCAGTACTGCGCCGGTTTCCTTGGCGATCTGCTGGCACTGGGCAACCAGATCGCTATTGGGGAAGTACTTTTCCGGTGCGCAGGCAACAAAGTGCATACCCATTTTTGCACAGCCAACCATCAGGGAATTACCCATATTATACCGGGCATCGCCCATATACACCAGCTTTTTGCCGGTAAGAGAGCCAAAATGCTCCTGGATGGTCAAAAAGTCTGCCAGGATCTGGGTGGGATGATACTCATTTGTCAGTCCGTTCCATACAGGAAC
>JAZQDL010000102.1:0-9181 GCA_045546835.1 Faecousia sp. | reverse complement strand
AGGCCCCCCCCTAAAAAAAGACCCCCCCTCCCCTCGGGGCAGGAGCGTTTTGCATTGTGAAGAGCGACAAAAGGATCAAGGATTGACCGCCAAATTGGGGTCGGGCTTTTCTGTGACATGACCGGTGGGATTTCGTACACCGCCGTTTTCCGGTGTTTCACGACGAAGCGGGCATCATCGGCAAAATGCTGCCGAATCGAAATGACCGGCAATTTTGAACGAATTGCCGTCTTTCAAATTGTAGACATTTCTGTATCATTTGTGTTATACTGATTGCATCAGGCGATCTTTGGACTTTTTTGCCAATAGAAAGGAAAGACAGATATGGAAAAGATTTCGGTTGAAAGATCCATTCACGCAAGGAAGATCAGCCATCCCAATTGGATCTATGATGTGCTGGGACTGGTTTGGAAACTGTTCGTCTACCCCAAGTATCGGGTACATTACACCTTCAAGAAGGATTTCCGGAAGGAAAAGGGCCCCTTTTTCTTCATCAGCAACCACGCATCCCGGCTGGATTATGTCTTTGTAGGCGCGCCACTGCTGCCGCTGAAAATGAACTTCGTAGCGGGCTATAACGAATTTCATCGTTCCCATCTGGCGATGGTGTTCAATCTGCTCCGGGTCATCCCCAAGAAGAATTTCACACCGGACATTTATACGGTGAAGGAGATCAGCCGCGTCATCAAATCCGGCCACGGCGTCTGCATTTTCCCGGAGGGCATGAGTTCTATTTCCGGCGCAAACCAACCTGTGGCCCTGGGCACGGGGAAACTGTTCAAGCACCACAAGGTGCCGGTGTACTACAGTGTGATCCGGGGCGGCTACCTGACCAGCCCCAAGTATAATCTCCGGGATCGGGTGGGTCATGTGGAGGTGGAGTACGACCAGCTGTTTACCGTGGAGGATCTGGAACGCATGACTCCTGAGGAAATCGAATCCCGGATCAACCGTGCCATCTACCATGACGACTATGCATGGAATAAGATCCATAAGCACCATTATGACATCGGCGAAAACGGCGCTGAGGATCTGGAAGATCTGCTGTTCTGGTGCCCCCGGTGCGGCAAGCAGCACACGATGGCTACCAAGGGCAATACCATTTTCTGCAAAGAGTGCGGCAACGGCGCTACGCTGCTGGATACCTATGAGCTGGTTCCCTTCGACGAGACTTGCGTGATCCCCGAGACCCAGACTGCCTGGTTCCGGATGGAGCGGGAGCTGATCCGCCAGGAAGTGCAGCGGGATGACTTTGCCCTGGAGGAGCAGGTGCAGCTCGGTATGCTGCCGGAGTTTGAACTGCTGAAAAATCAGGCCACATCCCAGATCGTGGGCAGCGGAACACTGCGGCTGGACCGCACAGGCCTTACCTATGACGGCACCAAAAACGGCGAACCCTTTACCTTCCATCTGAACAGTGCAGCGCTGCCTACATACGGTATGTGTACGGATCTGAGCCGCTTCTATACCTTCGTCAATGGCGAATTCGTGGAGTTCTATCCGGAGCATCGGGTGGTTGAGAAGTTCTTCCTGGCAACGGAGGAACTGCACCGGCTAAACGGCGGCAAATGGAAGGATTTTGACTTCACCCCGGGAACTGAACAGTAAAGCAAGGCAGGCAACACCATTTGGTGTTGCCTGCCATAATATTTCTGCTGGGCAGGTGGCTCTTGACCCTGCAATGTACGCGTATGTCAAAGAAAGGGGACTGTTTTCACGAAAAGCCTTTGCCTCAATGATCCGTTATGCGTCCAGATAACGGCATGCGGCCATGGCAGCGATGGCGCCATCGCTGGATGCCGTGACGACCTGACGGATCCGCTTGCTGCGGCAATCGCCTGCTACAAACAGACCTTCGGTGGCAGTGGCGCAATCTTCGCCGCTGTCAAAATAGCCCCAATCGTTCAGCTTTGCCAGATCGGCGAAGGCTGCGTTTTCCGGCTGCAGACCCACTGCCAGGAATGCGCCATCCACGGCAATATCCCATTCCTTGCCGGTTTCTTCACTCTTGAGCCGCAGACCGGTCAAGCTGCCGTTGGTGCTTTGATAGCCGCAGACGACGGTGGAGAAAAGAATGTGTACATTGTCTTTGGCGTTCAGAGCCTCCGCCAACTTCTTTTCACCGGTAAAAAAGGGAAGATTCTGTACGATGGTGACCTTGCTGCATACTTCGCTCAGCAGCAGCGCTTCCTGCAGGGCGGAATTTCCGCCGCCGATCATGGCTACTTCCTGCCCTGTATAGAAGGCACCGTCGCAGACAGCGCAGAAGGAAATGCCGTTGCCGATCAGCTCCTGCTCACCGGGCAGACCCAGTGTGCGGTGCTTAACACCCAGCGCCAGGATCACGGTTTTGCCTGCAAATGTATTGCCCTCTTCCGTGTGTACAATGAAATCGCCCGCGGCTTTTTCCACCTGGGTCACAGTTTCCAACTCCACCTCAGCACCCAGGGCCAGAGCCTGGTCGGTCAGCTGGTCGGCAAATTCAACGCCGCTGATCAGCTTTGTGCCGGGAATGTTTTCTACCTTGGGGGAATAGGCGATCTGGCCGCCAAAGGCATTTTTTTCGATGACCAGAACGGTCTTGCCTGCACGCAGGCCATAAATAGCAGCGGTCAGGCCTGCCGGGCCACCGCCAACAATGATCATATCATGCATATGGAAATCCTCCAATCTCATTAAAAGAGCCGGGCGCTGCCCGGCTCTTTTCGGTTGTTACACAGATGCGATGTACTTCTTGATCTCCGGCACGCTGTAGTAACTGGCAGTCAGATCCCCGTCTGTGATGACCAGGGTCGGTGCGCCCTTGACACCGTACTGTCTGCACAGCTCCACATGCTCGTCGGCAATCAGCTTTTCAAAGGGGATACCGGCTTTGGTCAGCAATTGCTCTGCTACCCGGCAGTTGGGACAGGTAACGCGGCTGAACAGAATGATCTTGCTGCTGTCCGCGGCGGGAGCGGGTGCGGCTGCTTCCACGGGAATATGGCAGGCGATCGCAGCGGGGGTTTCCCGGACGGTGCCCTTCAGCTTTGAATTGCGCACATTATACACCAGGCGGTCCTTAAACTCCTGGCTCTTACCCACATTCCAGTTTTTCACCGGACGGTAGTAACCGGTGATGCGGCTGTAGACCTCGGTTTCCTTTCCGCAGATGGGGCAGGTATACTGCTCGCCGGTGATGTAACCGTGGTCCGCGCAGACGGAATAGGTGGGGCTCAGGGTGTAGTAAGGCAACTTGTGGTTTTCCGCGATCTTACGCACCAGGGCGGCAGCGGCCTGCCAATCCGGCAGCTTCTCGCCCAGGAAGGCATGGAAGACCGTACCGGAAGTGTAGCGGGTCTGCAGCTCGTCCTGGATCTCCAGGGCGGTGAAGATATCCTCTGTGTAGCCAACGGGCAGGTGAGAGGAATTGGTGTAGTAGGGCGTGCCGTTTTCGTTGGCGGTGATGATGTCGGGGAAACGCTCCTTATCATGCTTGGCAAAACGGTAGGTGGTAGACTCAGCAGGTGTAGCCTCCAGGTTGTACAGATCGCCGTACTTTTCCTGGTAGTCGGAAAGACGCTCGCGCATATGGTCCAGCACTTCCCGGGCAAATTTCTGGGTCTGCTCATGGGTCAGATCCAAACGCAGCCACTTGGCATTCAGACCCACCTCGTTCATGCCGATCAGGCCGATGGTGGAGAAGTGGTTACTGAAAGTGCCCAGATACCGTTTGGTGTAGGGATACAGGCCGTTATCCATCAAACGGGTGATGACCTGGCGCTTGGTCTTCAGACTGCGGGCAGCAATGTCCATCAGCTTGTCCAGACGCACATAGAAGTCCTTTTCATCCGCAGCCAGGTAAGCAATGCGGGGCAAATTGATGGTCACAACACCGATGGAACCGGTGGATTCGCCGGAACCGAAGAAACCGCCGGACTTCTTGCGCAGTTCACGCAGATCAAGACGCAGACGGCAGCACATGCTGCGCACATCGGAGGGTTCCATATCCGAATTGATATAGTTGGAGAAATAGGGGGTGCCGTATTTGGCGGTCATTTCAAACAGAAGCTTATTGTTCTCCGTTTCGCTCCAATCGAAATTCCGGGTGATGGAATAGGTGGGGATGGGATACTGGAAACCACGGCCGTTGGCATCGCCCTCGATCATGATCTCAATGAAGGCCTTGTTGACCATATCCATTTCCTTCTGGCAATCCCCGTAGGTGAAATCCAGTTCCTTGCCGCCGACGATGGCCGGCAGATCCTTCAGATCAGGCGGGCAAACCCAGTCCAGGGTAATATTGGAGAAGGGTGCCTGGGTACCCCAACGGGAGGGGGTGTTGACACCGTAGATAAAACTCTGGATGCACTGCTTGACTTCCTTTTGCGTCAGATTGTCCACCTTGACAAAGGGCGCCAGATAGGTATCAAAGGAAGAGAATGCCTGGGCGCCTGCCCATTCATTTTGCATAATGCCCAGGAAGTTGACCATCTGATTGCACAAAGTGGACAGGTGGCCGGCGGGGCTGGAGGTGATCTTGCCCGGCACACCACCCAAACCTTCCTGGATCAGCTGCTTCAAGCTCCAGCCGGCGCAGTAGCCGGTGAGCATGGAAAGATCGTGCAGGTGGATGGCAGCGCTGCGGTGGGCCTCCGCAACTTCTGTGTCGTAAATTTCACTGAGCCAGTAGTTTGCAGTGATCGCGCCGGAGTTGGAAAGGATCAAACCACCCACGGAATAGGTAACGGTGGAATTTTCCTTAACGCGCCAGTCGTTGATCTGCAGATAGTTGTCCACCAGATCCTTGTAGTTGAGCAGCGCGGAATTGACATTCCGGACCTTCTCACGCTGCTTGCGGTACAGGATGTAGGCTTTTGCCACATCCGAATAGCCGGACTCGGACAGCACCTTTTCTACGCTGTCCTGAATGTCTTCCACGGAAATGCAGCCGTCGCAAATTTTGGGCTCAAAATCAGCGCTGACCTGCAAAGCCAACATGTTGATGATACTGGGGTGATAGTTCTTTCCCAGTGCTTCGAAGGCCTTGACCATGGCCGCCGCAATTTTACCGATCTCAAATTCAACGGTAATACCGTCGCGCTTTAACACCTTATACATCCGAATTACCCCTCTATATTAGATATAGCAAAAACAATCGAGCACTGCTGCTCTTTCTGAAAGCCACAGTGCTCGTATTATATCGTATCTGTATTGCAATGTCAACCCTTAAATAACAATATATTGTGGTTGATCTTAAATTGATGCCGAAGATATGGTGTTAATCGCCCCGGGAGTACACGCTTTGCACAAATGGCCGGAGAAGTTGCGCATAGCGCTCTTTTTGGGCCTTTTCCGGCGCAGAAAGGCCGGTAAAAACCACACTTTCCCGATCCACGAAACTCTGCAGATACAGCGCTTCCGGGCGCTTCCCCGGGCACAGCCCTGCAAGCCACCGCCCCATAGAGGTGATCGATTCTTCGTCGTGAAGCTGCTGCACCAGGGTCGTCCGCAGTTCGTAAGGGACACGGCCGCTGATCAGGAATCGCAGACTCTCCTCAATGCTTTCCAGCTGCAAGCCCGGTACACCTGCTGTTTGGGCATATTTCTCCGGGCCGTTTTTGATGTCCATGGCCACATAATCCACAAGGCCGGCCGTCACCAACTGCCGCAGCACCTCGGGGCGGCTGCCGTTCGTATCCAGCTTGACTGCATAGCCTAAGGCCTTGATGCGCTCCAGCAACTGTGGCAGCTCCGGATTCAGCGTCGGCTCACCGCCGGTGATACACACGCCATCCAGGAGACCCTGACGCTTTTGCAGGAAAGAAAGCAGCGCATCGTCTTGCATAATGGGTTCTGCTTCCCGGGTCTGCAGCTGGCTGTTGTGGCAATAGGGGCAGGCATAATTGCAGCCGGCAATAAAAACGGTACAGGCTACCTTGCCGGGATAATCCAGCAATGTCATTTTCTGCAATCCATGAATCTGCAAGTGACCACCTCCCGTGAAAGATTTGCATTCAGTATACCGAAATCCGCTGGGAAAGTCAATCATCCAAACAGATTCATCCATCCCCCTGTGTGCCATATTCAATAGGAACAGGCACCGGGTTTTAGCCAGGTGCCTGTTTTGCTGTCTGAGCAAAAGACTTAAGATTTCTCGACTTTCATAATCACTTTCAGTCGATGAATAAGTGCGCCGCTTTCCAACTCATCGCGGTCAATAACGGCGATCCCCAGCTGGGCGGCACGGTGACGGCATGCAGCGTTACACCGTTCCGTTGAGACAATAGCCGCTTTTGCACCTTTGCCCCCAAAACGATCCCGCAAGATGGCAAGTTCATTGAGTGCCTCTGTCTTGATGTCACTGACCTTGCAGCTGATAAAAAGCGGAAGGACACCCATGGTGGCCATTACATCGATCTCGTTGATAATACTGCCATGTCCCAGCACTTCATTCCAACGAACAACGGCACTGCTGATGATGTCGTCGAAAATATGGGCATCCAGGCAGGCTTTATAAACATAAAGCTCCAAAACACTGCCCACATCCCGCAGCCAGGCCCGGGTGTTTGCGTCTCTGAAACGGAAGGAGACAGCTTTGTCGGAAACGATATTCAGATTGCGAATGAAGCCGATGCGTTCAAACGCCCGCAGGGCGTCTTCCTTCGCGGAGATCCTTCCGCCGCGCTCACCCTTGACTACATAATTTCCTTGAATGAACATGGGCGGGTTTTGGCCGTATTCAGCCGGGGACACTCTCTGCATATAGGTAATGATGCTTGTCCAATCCCTGCGATGCCGGAGAAAGCAGTCAAAAAACGGATCGATATCATCCAAATATCCCTGAAGTGTTGCGTTATCCACCCGGCCGGGAAGCAAAGAGCCGCCAGCCATCAGGAAGAAGTCTTCAACGCAGTAGGAGAGATCGCACGGTATATTATCTGCAAACTCTGCTCCGGAGATGTTGTAGAACCGGTTCTTCCGTCGGGAATAAGTAAAAGCGGCGACATTTGCCTGGGCAGCAAACATACCGGCAGCGAAGAGCTCTGCGTCGCTGCCACCGGTAACATCCATTGCACAATCCGGATATTTCTCGCTGATGGTAAGCAGCTGCCGGACGATCCGGTCCACCTTGTACGAGCTGGCTTCTATAAAAAGCAGTTCCGGTTCCCAGCCACGGCGACGGAAAAAGTCCCGAATTGTATTTTGATGCGCCCGGTTTTGTGCAACTTCGGTTGGACACAAATAGATGATTCTCTCGGGGCGAAACATATCCGCAGCCAAAACATTTTCGATGGCTCTTTCATCGTAAAGTTCAATCAAAGTGTTCATAGGATGTCTTGCCTTTCTGTAATGCGGTGGAAACAAAAGGTTTGGATTCCGGCGGTGTATCGTTACACTGCCTTTGCTTTTTTGCTGCCTTTGATCTTTTCCAGATCTTCGCGATCGATCCATTCTTCTGTGTAACCACAACGGCAGCAAATATAGCGATTTACATTTACACCGGAAAATACAGTCGTTCCTGTTATGATGTTATTACCAGAGCCGTATGCGCCGGTGTAACCGTCAATGCGGACGATATCATTACTATTGCACTTGGGACAAATTCTTGTTGTTTTCATGTTGGGCACCAGTCCTTCTAACGATTTTCAACACGCGGGGACGATTGGATCGTTGCAGCAATACGAACAGCAGATCGTAACAGGCAGCCAGTACAGAGGTAATCAGGAATACCGGGAAATCTCCGAACCAGATGGAAGCGATGATTGGCAAAAAGCTGAGTACAGCAATAGTCTCATGGACTAACTCAGCCTGACACATTGCTTGCGCTATTTCATCCCATGTATGCAGCTTGGGATCAAAGAGTGTTTTGTCGTAAGTAGGCATAGAAGCTTTCCAGTTCTTTATGCGCAGAAGTTTGTATATGCGCATCTCTCTTTCGCCTACATGGAACCACTTTCGATTGTAGTTTACATGGTTTTTTAGAACAAGGTTGAATACTTCGCCCACAAGCAACCGCATGCAGAAATGGTAGGCAAATGTACCGAATGTGATGGCCGGTGAAATGGGGAAACTGCAGGTATGAAAAAGTACAGTAAACAGAACTGTAAGGACAATAGATATCAAAGCGCATAGCTTCATGATCTTAGACATCGGTGTGTTCAGTCCTTTCGTTAAAAAACGCGCTCTTGCCAATTTGTTACTCTAGTATATACCATTTTTACATGATTTTTCAATAGCAAAACGGAAGTTGACAGACCTTCTCGCCTAATCACTGTAACCGGTCGAGGGTTATTCCGCTGAATATTGAGAACAACGCCAACCTGCCGTAAGGAAGCTCTGGAGAGGGGAACTGCCACCATCCAGGGTTTCGTACTAATTGCGTTACTTGTAAAAAACTCTTGACTCTGACGTAACGTCATAGTATATGATAGAGCCAAGAGGAGGGATGCTTATGTTGACCGTTGCACAAGTGAGCAAGCGCACCGGTGTCAGCGTGCGGACGCTGCACCATTACGATCAGATCGGTCTGCTGAAACCCACTGAGGTAACGGATGCCGGCTATCGGCTGTATGACGACGGTGCTTTGGACAAGCTTTATATGATCCTAGTGTATCGGGAGCTGGGCTTATCTCTAGATGAGATCGGCAGTATTCTGGACGCACCGGACTATGGCCGTAACCGTGTCTTGGAGCACCAGATCAAGCTGATGCAGGAGCGCGTAGAAAAACTGCAAAACCGAATCAGTTTTGCAAGAGGAATGTTAATGTTAGGAGTGAAATATATGGATTTTGAAGGATTTGACCCCAAGAAAATTGATGAATACAGCCAGCAGGCCAAGGTGCTCTACGGCAAAACGGATGCCTACAAGGAATTTGAGCAGAAGCAAAAAAACCGCACCAAGGAGCAAGAAAAGGACCTGGGCGCACAGGTGATGGAGCTGTTTGCAAAGCTGGGCAAAATGCGCCCCTGTGAACCGGACAGCGAAGCAGCCCAAAACTGGGCAAGCGAGCTGCAGGCGTTCTTTACGGAGCATTTTTACACCTGCACACCCCAGATCTTGGGGAGCTTGGCAGAGAGCTACGCCGGCGGTGGCAGTATGACGGAAAACATCGAAAAAGTCGGCGGCGAGGGCACAGGCGCCTTTGCCAAGCAGGTCATTGACATCTACACCCAAAAATTGCTATGAAAAACAAGTGGA
>JAZQDL010000101.1:0-69607 GCA_045546835.1 Faecousia sp. | reverse complement strand
CCACAAAAGGCCCCCTTGTGTAAAGGGGGCTGGCAAAAATCGGCGCTTCGGAACCGATTTTTGACTGGGGGATTGTCATTTGTCGAAACGTTACAATCCCTCCACCGCTAACGCGGTCCCCCTCCCTTTACACAAGGGAGGCATCGGAGGGCGACCGCAAGGGTCGCCCCTACAGCCCTATAAACAGAAATTTGAAAAATTGAAGCTGATTAGCCCTTATCAAACACGACTTGATTTTTAAAATCTATTGTGGTATAATATTTCCAATTTGGTGCGTTTTTCCAGACAGGAAAGGAGGGAGCGCAGATGTATAAGCGGATCATAGCACTGATACTGAGCCTGCTGCTGATGGCGGCTGTGCTTCCGGTTTCCGTGTCCGCGGAGGAAACAGAAGGCCGTATGCTTCGTCAGAACATTGCAGACCATTATGCAAAAACTCTGGAGGCAAACGAAAGTGAGACCCTTAGCGGTCTTTGCGGTGTGCTTGCCAGCTATCAGCTTTACTATCTGGGCGTCAATTCCTATCCCATTATGGCAAACGGAAACGACCAGTACGATCTGTATCTGAACACAAACTATTCAAATAACGGATACCGGATCAAGCGGTATCCTGCAGAGGACTATACCCTGGAGGGGGCGCTCAACGCCATTACCCAGCGGGGTACCAGGGACGCCTATAACATCCTGGTTGGCTTCCATTCGACTACCACGGAAGCCGGCGCACTGTACGGTCACGCAGTGGTGATCTACGGAATCGTGGACGGCAAGGTGTACTTTACAGAAAGCTTCGGCACGACATTCGTGGAAGACGAGGGCGTTCCCAGTGTCTGCACGATCTCACAGTTTGCTGCGCAGTATGATAGCTGGACGACCCTTGAGGGTGTTGTTCTGTTTGGCAGAAAGGACTATCTGGATAACTGCTATCGGCGTGATGCCAATATGTATGTGCAGGTACAGCGGGAAGATCCACTGTATACCCTTCCCTGTGTGCCTGATGCCGATGAAGCGGAAAGCCGCGTTATCCGTACAGCCAAGGAAGGCGAGTTTTTGCTGGTGACAGCAATGTACGAAAATACACTGGGCAGGTATTACTATCAGATCGCCGATGGGGATACGATCTGCTATCTGGATGCCCAGCGGGCAGAGCCGGTACGGTTTAACACTGAGGATGTAACCTTGTCTGACGAGGTGCTTCCGCAGGTGCTCACCCCGGGTAAGGACTTTACCGTAAAAGGAAAGGTGTCTTCCGAGAATAGCCTGATCAGCGCAGTGACAATGACTGTGACAGACAGCACCGGAGATGTGATTATGACTCATTCCCGGGCAAAGAAAAGCGGTACATTCGATCTTGCAAAGGATACCTTTAACAAGGTTTTGGATTTTGGTATTTTGGAAGAGGGTCTTTATACATACACTCTGGAAGCGGATGTTAGCAGCGACTATTTGGACGAGGGCGTGATCGAGACCCACCAGGAAAAGACCGTATTATGCAGCGTAAAATTTGCAGTTGGTGAGGCTGCACAGCTGCCCCGGCAGGGCAGAGTTGCACCCGAATTTATTCCGGATGGATGGACACTGCAGGACGGACTGTGGTGCTACTATGAAAACGGAATGCCCCGGACAGGCTGGTTCTGCTATGAGGGCGTGGACTATTACCTGAAGGAAGACGGCTCTGTAACAGTCGGTTGGGCGGAGATCAACGGCAAAAACCGCTATTTCAGCGCCAGCGGCGCAATGTGTACCGGCTGGCTTTGTACAGAAGAAGGCACTTGGTATCTGCTGAAAAACGGACAGATGGCAAGCGGCTGGCGGAGCATTGAGGGAAAGCGGTACTATTTTGACGAAAACGGTCTGATGGAGACCGGCGGCTGGAAGACAGTTGATGAAAAAACCTACTATTTCTTTACTGACGGTGCTGCAGCTACCGGCTGGACCACATTGCCGGAGGGTGTGTTCTTCTTCGGCGAGGACGGACACCTGATGGTAGAGGCGATCGGCAAGGGCGAGAATACGGTGTATAAGACTTATACAACCGAGGAGATCGCTGTACCCAGTCTGCTCAATGAAGAAAATTAAAAGAGCGTATTGCAAAACAGCAATACGCTCTTTTTGCCGAAACTGTTAAATTTCTGCTTATCGGTTGGCTATTGTAGGGCGGGGGCTTGCCCCCGCCGTCGATGACTGAGCTTTTTAGCGGCGGGAGCAAGCCCCCGCCCTACAGCGCACCTAATCGTCAAATTGAAATTTGACAAAAAAATAAGGAGGTGACTCGATTTGGAGACACCTCCTTTTAGGTTTTATTAAAATCAACACCCTTGCGCTCGGACCAGTAGGTCAGAGCTTTTTGCACATCACTTTCCGGCAGGTCAAAATACTCAGCAAGCTGCCAAAGCTCCCGGCAGCCGTCCTGGAAGGCATTGCGGAAGTCCTCCTGGGTTAGATAATGCTGTGCCGCCCAGCGATTTGCCCGATATTCGCTGCGCCCAACCAGCTCGTATGGACTGTCTACCTTGTGCAACGCGCCGGTAGCGGCGTGACCCAGCTCGTGATAGCACACGCCCCGGAGCAGCCGTGTGGACCGGATCTTGGAAAAGTCCAGAAAAACCGCATAATCGCCCTGATCCCGGATGGTCGCCCCCGGCTGTGGACAGCCAATAAAGGGGATCACATCCACCTTATTTTCTTTGCAATAGTCATAAAAATCCGAAATCTCAAACACCTGTTAAATCCTCAGTCTTTTGCCCGCCTTTGGCGCATCAGGCGGACCATATCCCGTATTGCTTCCTTTTGCTCCTCGTCCAGCTCTTTAAAATCTCCGTAGAAAGCAACATCTACCTGGTCAAGAATATCGGCGCTTTGGTTGCTTTCCTCTTGTCCAAGCAGGAAGCCCACAGATACGCCGAAAAAACCGGCAATCTTTTGGGCAGTTTCTGCGCTGACACTTTTTTTGCGACCCATTTTCAGGTCTGTGATCAGACCCCGGCTGATACCCAGCTCGTCACAAAGTCTGCCGGGGCGAATGCGATCTCGATTGCATAAGGAGAGAATGTTGTCATATAAGCTGTCCATAAGGATTACCTCCATAATACCACATAAAGTACGCAAAAAAGTACGAATTGTGGCGACTAAATCAATTTTAGTACATAAACGCGTACTTGTCAACTGAAAAAAATAAAGAAATTTAGGTAGAAGAGGTACAGCTACATAATAGCACCTTTTGAGTACAATAAATGACACATTTGATAAGGAAACAAGACAAAATTCTGTAAAACAGGCTCTTGTTTTTTTGGTAATTTATGATAAAATAGTAAATATCAGTCTTGCGATTTTATAAGAAATTGAAAAATTCTGAACACATGGAGGAAAAACAATGAAACAAACAGCAAAAAGGCTCTTGGCAGCGATGCTGCTGGTGTGTATGGTAATGTCCTATACCGTACCGTCAGCCAATGCAGGAATTTCTGATTGGATCGGCGGCCTTATTGGCGGCGGTACGACTACCACAAATGGAGTTGTATACGATTTCAACCAGCGGTCCAATTACGATGCATTAGAAACAAACGAGGCTATGACTAAAAATGACATGCTTGCGCTAGCGATCCTTGGCAAGGTGGGTACAAGCACGTGCCAGTCCGGTATTCCGGCCAGATATAGTTCCGGAGAGCTGAACTGGACCTATGAATCTGCCAGTGCGGGTGTCTGTGGCGCGACGACTGACACAGAGCATCTTCCCAATGTCAATTTTAGGTTCTTCAATCAGTATGTAGGTCTGCGTACCATTATCGGGCAAAAGCAGTGGATCGCATTCCGGATCAAGAGCCCCGGTGATGGCGAATTTGCTATTGATCTGAAGTCCTATGCCTACAGTGGCGAAAACAGCAGCCCTGCTGTTGCACTGTATATTCTGGAAGCGGAAGGGGAAGCCTCCATTGACCACGATAAAGTCCTTGCCCGTCGGGAAACCATTGAAGCGGCAATGGACCCGGATAACCGGGTGGGTATGGCAGTGCTGTATGAAACAGAGACGGAAGGCGCAGTAACAGCCTATCTGGGAAAGTGGACCTTTGAAAAGGATAAGGAATACATTGCAGTCTTTGAAAATTATCAGGATGCACCGTTTCCCGGATGGGGCTATATGGGCTTGCTTAATCTGACATTTATTGCCGGTGAATCTCAGAATGCACCTTTAGAGGCAACAGACCGGATCGATCCGGTGCTGGTGGCTGAGAATATGATCACCACATCAGACGGCGGTCCTATGGGCGCACTGTACGAAGTAAACGGACACGATTATTTCTTCCTGCCCTTGGAAGGCAACAAAATGGCCATTTACGATCTGGATGAGTGGAAGCTGATACAGACGGTGGACACCTGTTTGCGCTATCCCACTTCTGCCACAGTGACCAATGACGGCAAGGTAATCATTGGCGGTGACGGCAAGAAGCTGTATATTTTCGATACAAATACAATGACTGGCATAAACACCCCGGATTTCCGGACAGGAGTAGAGAGTCTGCAGGGAGAAGGTCACAATCGAGGCGTGCACTACGGCGCAGACGGTAAGATATACTTCGGTACGCTTTACGGCGGACATATGGTTCAGTACGATATGGGTAAAAGAACCTATAAGGATCTGGGCGATGTGGTCAACGGAGATGTTCAGCGGATGATCAACTCTTCGCTTGCGGATGATCAGGTTGAAGGCACGGGCGGTGTCAGCGCTATCTTCTATCACGATGGGTATGTGTACGCCTGGGCAGACAGTAAAAGCTACGATATTATTGTAAAATATGACCTTGCGGCAGACAAAGTGGTCGGTGCTTTGGATGCGACTACTCAGCTCCAGAACGTAAGCGGCTTCCGCGGGATGTCTGTTTTGGGCGATAAGTATCTGATCGTTGGTGGCAGCGGTGCCGCCGGCATGGTGCTGATCGAGCTGTCGACCTTTGAACTGCTGAGCTACAAGAATGCTATCTCGAGGAAGATCGTCAGTCAATCCTCCCAGGCAGAGAGCCTTTGGGGAGTAGGTATGTCAGGTCATGCATCTGAAGTGATTGACGGCAAGCAGTATTTTGCCTCCCCGAAGGAGGGAATGTTCTGTTATGATATCGACGCCGGAACGATAACCTGTGTGGGAACCGGCGATTATGCGTTCCGTACAGGCGCAAAGACACTTGTGACCCTGGATCGGGACGGAGACGGAATTGAAGAGCCGTATATGTTTACTTATGGCGGCACACCGGCAAATCCCCGGCTTTACAACTTTGAGGATTTCAGCAAGATCGGCACCACCGGTCTGATCCAGACTTCTTACGAAGGCGCCGGCGGCTCCGCTCTGAATATTGGTGCTGTTTATGACGATGTTCTGTATATCGGTGCCTGGAACAACTGGAACTGCGTGGCTTACGACACCGCCGCAGAAGCGGTTAAGTCCAGATATGTCACCGGTGGTCAGACGGACAGTCAGGTTACCTATGTGGACGATGAAGGAAACTTCCATCTGTATTCCGGTAACTACAGTGCCTGCGTGGTCTATGAGATCAACCCAGATAGTAAGACAAATTACAATAATAACGGAGATACCAATATTATTAAGCCCATCATCTCTAAGATGAAGGACTATGAGCAGAAGCGTATCCATAGCGTAGCCGCAGGCGACGGCTATGTCTTCGCCGGCACGATCCCCACGACCGCCAAAAACGGTGGCGGTATTGGTGTTTATAACATCGCAACGGGCGAAGAAGACTTTATCCGCTTTAAGCAAACCCCTACGAACGGAGAAAAGGTAGTGACCAACAGTGAACTGTGGGATCTGTCTGTCAATGGCATCGCATATCAGGACGGATTTTTGTATGGTGTTACCACCAGAAGCGGTGGCTCCGGTTCTGATATGGTGGAAGGAACATCTGCACAGATCTTTGTGTTCGACTATGAAAATATGCAGATCGAGGCGACTCTGGACTTAAGAACGTGTATTGCAGATTATCTGCCCAAGGATAGCGATGGCACAGTTGCGCCCATTACCTATATCGGCGGCATTACTGCAGACACAGAGGGCCGCTTGTGGGGTATTGTTTCCAATGTGCTATTCTGCTTTACCTACGACGAGACAGCAAAGACCTTCAATGTTCAGGTGGTACTGGATCAAGGACACACCACATACAATACCAGCGCCAGCTACGCTAGAGAAAACCGCAGAATTGCCTTTGATCCTGCGAACAACAGCCTGTATGTAAATTTCTACGACAACAAGGGTTTGCAGCATGTCACATTGAATGATTGGGATAGCACAGTTGGCAGCCTAGAGGCAACATGCCAGACACTGCTGGGTACAGATGTCAGTACTTATACCATCGGTGCAAACAACAACCTTTATTACGTAGACGGTACAGACCTTTATATGATGCCCATCAATGTGACTGACAGCGACTGGGCAAAGGCAAAGGCAGTAGATGCACAGATCGATGCTTTGGGCGATGTGACCATGGCATCTGCGGATGCAGTTGCTGCTGCCCGGACAGTCTACGATGGCCTTTCCCTGAGAGACAAGGCACTGGTTCAGAAGGAATATATTCTGGAGGAAGCAGAGTCGGAGATCTTTGAGCTGAAGGTAGCTGCTGCGGCAGACCAGATCAGCGCCAGGTCTATTTTCGGACTGGCAGGGCTGATGACCGAGTACAATGATCTCAATGAGCTTCAGCAAAGATATGTGAAAAACTACGGCACGCTGGAGAGCGCCTATGATACTGCCGTCTGGTTTATGGAAAACGAAACGGCAAACCAGCTTCAGGAGCAGATTTTCGACCTGGAGATCACTTCCCGTAGAGACCAGACAACTGTAAATGCTTTGTGGGAAGCTTACGAAGCACTGCCGGAGGATCAGAAGGCAATGATCGACACCAGAGATCTGGTTGCAGCACAGGAAGCGCTGGATAATCTGGGCGGCAGAACCCTTGAAAACTATGCGTATGACTTTAAGCTCTTTGAAAATGAAGCCTATATGACCTATGTCAAAAATGAGCTCATTAAAAAGGGCGCGGCAGAAGATGTAACTGTCCCGGCACACAACTTGTATAAGGCCACAGTTGATTCTATCAGCTATACAAGACCTGCTTATTGGTTTGATACTGCATTTAGTAGTGAGACAAACTGGGAACCGGCAGGCGCAGATGCTGCATCGGGCGAAAACTGGCACAAGGACTTTAATATAACTGCCCAAATGGGTATGATGCTGCAGTTTGTAAAGCCTGCTGACAGCGCCAAGCTGAACTTTGCAGCAGTGCGTATCAGCGTTCCCACCGCAGGTGCTTACCAAGTGGATCTGAGCCTGTTTGAGGGCAGCAGCAGCTCCCGTTTGGAAACAGGTGATGTGCTGGATGTGTATATCATTCCGGCAGAGTATGAGGATTATAGCGTAACGCAAATCAAGGAAAGCCTGATAGACAGCAATTATGCAGGCAGTCTGACCTATACCACACAGGCAAATGCCACAGACACCGCTGCATATACCATCAATGACGGATATTCACTGGATGCAGGAGAGTACATTGTGGTCATTCGTGAGAATGCAATTGGCACCTGCCGCTATATGTATCTGGATTCTATGACGCTCACAGGAGTAATTGCTGAGAGTGAGTCCATTGCCCAGGTTGGTGATGTGTACTTCCGCACGTTGGAAGATGCCTTTGCCTATCAGGTGACAAACAGTGCTGAAGCAGTGAAGCTGACCTACGATGTGTGGGAAAAGGATCTGGTGTTCCCCGCTGACGCAGTGCTGGATCTGAACGGCCATACGCTGACGGCAGAGTCTGTGCTTACTCACAGCAGCAACGACATCATTGACAGCAGCACGGATAATTCCGGCGTACTGGTGATTAATGACGCAGACGGCAATATGCTAAGCAGCGATAACAGCCAGCTGCCTGTCTATGACAAAACAGAAGGCGGCTATCGGTTCTTTGAAGTGGAGGTCGAGTCTGTAACGGTTACCGGCAAGAAGGGCGCTGCTCCCAAGTACTGGTTTAAGATCGACATCGATAACTTTGGTGTGATCTATAATCTGATCAAGGCGGGCAGCGAGCTGAACATCGCTGTAAAGCTGACCTGTGACGATGTCGAAGCTGAGGCGGTCGCAGGCGCTGACTTCCTGCAGAAGTGGGTAGAAAAATACAACACTACGAATGGCGACTTCTACATCACCGTGTCCGCAGTGAATGCTGAGGGTCTGGATAGCTTCTCCCTGATCCCCTGCATAGCAGCAAACGGCGTAGAGATCTGCGGCGACGAAATGGAATAAAGGCATAAAAACCGACCGGAAACCTCCGGTCGGTTTTTGCTGCAATTGATATTACCTTGCGTCAAATTTCTGTTTGACAATTGCACCCATCGTAGGGCGGGGGCTTGCTCCCGCCGTCAATGACCAGGTGCTTCCAACGGCGGGAGCAAGCCCCCGCCCTACCATAATCAGTTCGATAAACAGAAATTTGTAAAACACTGGGTTTTTTACCTTGCAGAATAACAGGGCTGGCGGGCGGCAGATTGCCGCCCCTACAAATATCTACCGGCTGCAGGGTCTCTAGAAAAAGGGCGACCATAAAGGTCGCCCTGAGTTCTTTCTTATTTTTTCTTTTTTCGGCTGCTGACGATCAGGATCGGCATACTGATAAACAGTGCGATCACAATCAGGGTGCTCCAGATGGGCAAACCAAACTGCTGTTGAAAGGACAGCCTTTCCAGCATTTCGTAGGCGGTGTATCCGCAGTCCCGGCAGGTCAAATACTTCGTACCCGCTTTGAAGAAAGAAGCTTCCTTGACGATGCTTGTCTCATAGCTGTGGGCATCAGGGTCTAAATAGGCTTCAGCGTAAGAATCGCCGCAAACGGAACAGACAAAGGCTTTTTCACCTGCTTGCTGGCAGGTGGCCTGCTGGGAGATGTAGGTGTCGTATGTATGACCCTTGGCAGGGAGAACATCTCCGTCGTAGCTTAAGCCACACTGGCACAGATAAGTTACACCGCCGGTCTGGGTGCAGGTAGCTTCCAATGTTTCTTTTTTATAATCGTGGGTATGTTCTGCGCTGTCCTCCAAAGCGACTGTCTTTGAAGAGAACTGATACTGTCCGTCTGACAGGGTCAGATACAGGGTGCCGTCTTTTACAAAGCTGCTGTAAATGAATTTCTTGTTCTTTTCGATGTCATAGCGGAACACGGTCTGCAGATCCGAGCCGTCCGGAAGCGTGGACCATACCCGGTCCACACCGGAGAACCAAAGCCTGCCGTTATCCATGGAAAGACCGTTTGTTTCATAATTGTAGGCATCCTCTTCCAGGGTCAGCGCCTGGGCAGGGATGGTGTAAATGTCAAAGCCAGAACCGGTAAGATCTCTGTTCTGATATCTAATCGTATAATCGTAGCCGTCTTTTTCCCGCCAAACCTTTGCACGGTCAGTAAAGATGAACATACTGCTTACATTCTTCCAGAGAGGGTCTATGAAGGCTTGGTCAGTGCAGGAAATGCCGTTATCCCAGCCGTAGTAGCCCAAATCTTTCATTTCCTCATCCGTTTTCAGGAAACGCTCGTGGGACACATAGCCATAGCCGTCCGGGGTGGAATCGTCGTGGGTCACATCCACGTGATACCAACTGTCGCCGATTTTCACCATATTCCAGGCGTGGAGCATAGACTGACTTTCCACAAACCGGCACTCAATGCCCAGGCGGGTCATAATATCTAAGTATGCCATCGCATAACCGGTACAGACAGCCGTGCCGTTAACCAGCAGATCATAGTTTGTATTGCGCTCCAAGGTTTCGTCGTATTGGCTGTTTACCGCCAGATAATCGTGAACAGCCAGTGCCATATCCCACTGGGTCATATCTTCGACGAGCGCCTGATCCATAAGCGTTTTTACAGCCTGCTCGTACCGGTCATAGTCATATTCTGCCCTGTCATAATAGATAGGTGCAAAGGACGAGACCACACCGCTTTCGGTAAGAGAGTAGCTGTAGCTGTAACTGTTCCAGGGCAGCTTGCCGCCGTACCATACATCCACAAAGGCAGCATCCAAGGCATCTTCGTTCAGACCGAACCGGGAAATATCTACCTTTGTGTTGTTTGCGTAGCTGCTTACCAGGATCTGGCATAGGTCGTTATATTCGTTGGCATAGGCTGTTGGGAATATTTGCAGGGAAAGGAGCAGTATTACTGCCAAAACTGCGCAAAGAAATTTTTTCATCTTGCCTTCACCTCACAAAAATCATTATATCATAAACAGCACAAAAAGCAAAGGGGAATACTTTTTTTCAAATGTTAAAGAATAATTCAAAAACGACCCTTGACATTTTTAGCACTCTCTGGTATAGTGTGCTTAGCACTCAGGGTAGTTGAGTGCTAAACCTGAGAAGGAGGGAACGTATGGAACTGACAGAACGGAAAAAGAAAGTTTTGCGCAGCGTGGTAGATCTTTATATCCGCACCGCAGAACCGGTGGGCTCGAAAGCCATTACAGAGCTTCCGGATATGCAGTATTCCTCAGCAACCATCCGCAATGAAATGGCGGATCTTACGGCTATGGGTTACTTAGAGCAGCCCCACACCAGTGCCGGCCGTGTTCCCTCTGCGGCAGGCTATCGGCTGTATGTGGATGAGCTGATGGCGGACTACCGGCTGAGTATGGACGAAACAAAGTCCATCAACACTGCCATCGAGGAAAAAATGCAGCGGGTAGATAAGCTGGTGGAGAAGGTGGCAAAGCTTGTATCGCAAGCAACAGACTTGCCGGCAATCTCTGTGGCATCCCGCCAGGCGGGGGCGACTGTCCGTCGCTTTGAGCTGATCTTAGCTGGGCAAGGCAGTGTAATCTTAGTGGTTATGCTCACAGACGACCAGGTGCTCAATAAGCTTATTAAGCTGCCGTTGAATGTAACAGAAGCAGATCTTAAGATCCTGACAGCTGTTCTCAACGCAGCAATGACCGGCTTGCAAGCCGACGAATTTACCCCGGAGCTTCTGGAACGGGTGATGGCATCTGCCGGTACGGCAGCCAGCCTGGTTCCTATTGTAATGGAATTTACCACCGAGACCCTGAGCCGTCAGGCAAGCACCAATATGGCAGTTGCCGGTCATATGCGGCTTCTTGGTCAGCCGGAATACCGGGATGTGGATAAGGCACAGCGGCTGATGTCCTCTCTGGATGAGGATGCGCTGGCGAACCTGCCTGCGGTAATGCAAAATGCCAATGGCACACAGGTTCTGGTTGGACCGGAGAATGTGGCGCAGGAGCTCAAAGACACTTCTGTGGTTATGACCAAGTTCGACATTGGCGACGGTATGCAGGGTATGATCGGCGTAGTTGGACCTACCAGAATGGATTATGCGAAGGTCACGGCAAGACTTTCTTACTTTGCCGAGAGCCTTTCCAAGATGTTTGCAAAGCCTGAGCAGCCCCAGCTGCCTGAGCCAAAGGAAACCGAAGAATAATCAAAATGTCATTCCGAGCCAGTGCGCACACTGGCGTGGGAATCTCCAAAGGTTTCAGGAGATTGCCACGTCGCTTTGCTCCTCGCAATGACAGGTCAATGGAGGCATAAAAGTGGCAAAGAAGGAAAAAGAAACACCGGTAGAGGAAGTTACCGAAGAAATTCAGGAAGAAACGGTGGAAGCACCTGCCGTCGATCCCTGGGAAGAAAAGTATAACGCTGAACACGATGCTTATTTGCGTCTGGCGGCGGACTACGATAACTTCCGCAAGCGGACCATTAAAGAAAAGGAACTCTCCTACGGAAATGGCAAGGCGGATGCAGTGGAAAAGCTTCTGCCGGTCTATGACAATCTGGAGCGGGCGCTGAACCAGCCCACCGAGGACGAGGCCTACAAAAAAGGCGTGGAAATGACAATGACCCAGCTTGTGAATATTTTTGCAGGTCTGGGCGTGGAAATTTACGGCAACCCCGGCGATGTGTTTGACCCCAATCTGCACAATGCTGTAATGCATACGGAAGAAGCGGGCGTGGAAGAAAATACCATCACCCAGGTCTTCCAAAAGGGCTTTAAAATGGGCGATAAGATCGTCCGTTTTGCAATGGTCATCGTTGCAAATTAACAAACAACCGTGTCATTGCGAGCCCCAACGGGGCGTGGCAATCTCCACGGATTTTTAACAAGTATACAATTTTTCAATTCATATAGGAGGAAAATTATTATGGGTAAGATTATCGGAATTGACTTGGGTACTACCAACTCTTGTGTAGCTGTTCTGGAAGGCGGCGAGCCTGTTGTGATCGCCAATGCTGAGGGCGGACGCACCACACCTTCTGTGGTTGCGTTCTCCAAGACCGGTGAGCGTATGGTCGGTCAGGTGGCAAAGCGCCAGGCTGTTACCAATGCAGACCGCACGGTTGCTTCCATCAAGCGCCATATGGGCGAAAACTACAAGGTAGACATAGACGGCAAGGGTTACACCCCTCAGGAGATCAGCGCAATGGTCCTGCAGAAGCTGAAGGCAGATGCCGAGGCTTATCTGGGCCAGCCGGTCACCGAGGCAGTTATCACCGTTCCTGCATACTTCTCTGACGCACAGCGTCAGGCTACCAAGGACGCAGGCAAGATCGCCGGTCTGGAGGTTAAGCGTATCATCAATGAGCCCACCGCAGCCGCACTGGCTTACGGTCTGGACAAGGAAAATGAGCAGAAAATTATGGTCTACGACCTGGGCGGCGGTACTTTCGACGTTTCCATTCTGGAGATCGGCGACGGCATCGTGGAAGTTCTGGCTACCGCAGGCGATACCCGCCTGGGCGGCGACGACTTCGACCAGAGAGTGATGGACTACCTGGTTTCCGAGTTCAAGAAGGCTGAGGGCATCGACCTGACAAACGACAAGATGGCTATGCAGCGCCTGAAGGAAGCTGCTGAAAAGGCAAAGATCGAGCTGTCCGGTATGACCACTACTGCCATCAACCTGCCTTATATCACTGCAGATGCAACCGGCCCGAAGCACCTGGATGTGACCCTGAGCCGTGCAAAGTTCAATGAGCTGACTGCCGATCTGGTGGAGCGCACTATGAAGCCTGTCCGTCAGGCTATGAGCGACGCCGGTCTGAAGCCCAGCGACCTGCATAAGGTCCTGCTGGTTGGCGGCTCTACCCGTATTCCTGCTGTTCAGGAAGCTGTTAAGGGCATCACTGGAACAGAAGGCTTCAAGGGCATCAACCCCGATGAGTGTGTTGCTGTGGGTGCTGCTATTCAGGGCGGTGTCCTCACCGGCGATGTGAAGGATGTGGTCCTGCTGGATGTCACCCCCCTGTCTCTGGGCATTGAGACTATGGGCGGTGTGTTCACTCGCCTGATCGATCGTAACACCACTATCCCCACCCGCAAGAGCCAGATCTTCTCCACCGCTGCGGACGGTCAGACCTCCGTTGAGGTTCACGTGCTCCAGGGCGAGCGTGAGATGGCTGCTTACAATAAGACTCTGGGCCGCTTCCAGCTTACCGGCATTGCACCCGCTCCCCGTGGCGTGCCCCAGATCGTGGTTACCTTTGACATTGATGCCAACGGCATCGTAAAGGTGTCTGCAAAGGATCTGGGTACCGGCAAGGAGCAGCAGATCTCCATCACCGCTTCCACAAACCTGTCTCAGGAGGACATCGATAAGGCTGTCCGTGAGGCTGAGCAGTATGCTGCCGAGGATAAGGCTCGTAAGGAAGAGGTTGACACCCACAACACTGCTGATCAGGTGGCTTACCAGACTGAGAAGGCTCTGGGCGAGCTGGGCGACAAGATCTCCGAGGAGGAGAAGGCTTCTATCCAGACTGCCGTTGACAAGCTGAAGGAAGCAAATAAGGGCACTGATCTTGAGGCGATCAAGGCTGCAACTGAGGAAGTCCAGAAGGCTTTCTATGCAGTTTCCGAGAAGCTGTACCAGCAGGCAAATCCCCAGGGTCAGCCCGGTGCAGGCGCACAGCCCGGCGATGACGGCGTTGTAGATGCTGACTACGAAACTGTTGACTAAGTTCTAACCCAAAGGGGCGGCAAACCGCCGCCCCTTTTCAAGCCTCCCTTGTGTAAAGGGAGGTGTCACGCCCTAAAGGCGTGACGGAGGGATTGCAATCTGATGCAAGCACAATCCCCCAGTCAGCTTCGCTGCCAGCCCCCTTTGCACAAGGGGGCCTTTGCGGAGCCTATGCAAAGAGGTGAAACCAAATGGCAGAAAATAAACGCGACTATTATGAGGTGCTGGGCGTCGAAAAGGGCGCAAGTGCCGAGGAAATAAAAAAAGCATACCGCAAAAGCGCAATGAAGTATCACCCGGACAGAAATCCCGGGGATAAACAGGCGGAAGAAAAGTTCAAGGAGCTGGGCGAAGCCTATGAAGTGCTGTCCGACGACGATAAGCGGGCACGCTATGACCAGTTCGGCTTTGCTGGTGTTGATCCCAACTACGGCGGCGGTGCAGGCTATGGCGGCGGCTTCGGTGGCGGTTTCGGCGGCTTCGGAGATTTTGGCGACCTGGGCGATATTTTCGGTTCTTTCTTCGGTGGCGGCGGCAGCCGCAGAAGTACACAAAACGCACCCCGTCGGGGTGAAAATGTGGGCGTCCGGCTGGACCTGACCTTCGAGGAAGCGGCCTTTGGCTGTGAAAAAGAGGTTTCTGCCCAGCGGATCGAAAACTGCTCCGCCTGCAGCGGCAGCGGCTCGGCTGACGGTGCCATCGAGACCTGTCCCCAGTGCCGGGGCAGCGGTCAGATCCGGACGGTCCAGAATATTATGGGTATGCAGATGCAGTCCCAGACCACTTGCCCGTCCTGCTCCGGTCGGGGCAAGATCGTGAAAAACCCTTGCACCACCTGCCGTGGCAAGGGCAAGGTGCGCCGCACCCAGCGGGTCAAGGTGAAGATCCCCGCCGGTGTGGATGCAGGGCAAAGCGTCCGGATGCGGGGCGAGGGCTGTGTTGGTTATAACGGCGGACCCAACGGCGATCTGCTGGTGGAGATCTCTATCCGGCGCCATCCCATTTTTGAGCGGCAGAATATGGATGTATTCTGCGAAGTGCCTATTACATTTACCCAGGCAGCCCTGGGCGCACAGATCGAAGTGCCCACCCTGGACGGAAAGCAGTCCTTTGAGATCCCGGAAGGAACACAGACCGGACGGCAGTTCTCTATCGGCGGCAAGGGTATTCCCCAGGTGAATAATCCCAAACGCCGGGGCAATCATTACTTTACAGTTGTGGTAGAAACCCCTACCAAGCTGACAAAGGAGCAAAAGGAACTTTTGCGCCAGCTGGATAACACCCTGGACGGAAAGTCCAGCCCCAAGCGGAAGAAATTTTTCGACACCCTGAAAGATTTCTTTGAGTAAATACAACAAATGATCGCAATGCCACACCTCCACCGGTGTGGTATTGAAATTTCTGTTTGATGATTACACCCATCGTAGGGCGGGGGTTCTACTCCCGCCGCTATCGCACCATCAAATGATAATTCTGGGATATTGGGGCATCGAACCCCAACATCCCAGACGGCGGGAGCAAGCCCCCGCCCTACACAATCAGCCATCGTACCTCCACGTCTTTGCGAGGAGCGAAGCGACGCGGCAAACCGTATCTCCATACAGAGCATTTTCTTAAAGAGAACGGATTGCCACACCAGTGTGCGCACTGGTTCGCAATGACGTGCATTTTGGGTAATCTGTTCGATAAATAGAAATTTGCAAACCGGGAAAAGTTTATGATTGGGACTTGCTCCCAATGTGTTTTTATATTATAATATTCTAAAAGTCCCCAAACAAATAAACAGGAGGCGGTTACAAAATGAAAAGAACAGACTATATCAGCTGGGATGAATACTTTATGGGCGTTGCAATGCTGGCAGCAAAGCGCAGCAAGGACCCCAGCACACAGGTAGGTGCCTGTATCGTTTCTCAGGACAATATTATTATTTCTACCGGCTATAACGGTATGCCCAAGGGCTGCAGCGATGACGAGTTCCCCTGGGACCGTACCGGTGAGGAGACCAAGTATCCCTATGTGGTCCACGCAGAGCTCAATGCCATTTTAAATGCCAACGGCCGTGACCTACGGGGCAGTAAGCTGTATGTTGCGCTGTTCCCCTGTAACGAGTGCGCAAAGGCGATCATTCAGAGCGGTGTTCGGGAGGTCTACTATCTGTCCGATAAGTATGCTACCACTCCTACCACCCTTGCATCCAAGCGGATGTTAGAGTCTGCGGGCGTAAAATGCACCCAGCTTCGCACCGGCGTTAAGACCCTGACGTTGGATTTTACCCCTGAGGAAGAGAAATAAAACCCAAAAGGGTGTGTTGCAAAAAAGTTTTTGCAACACGCCTTTTTTGTATTGACAATACAAAGTTGTTTTTATATCATAAGTGTAGTATATTATAATTATACAAAATTTAGGAGGAAACTGTTTATGGCAAAAAATAGATACATCGGCGATTATCCCGTAATCGGTATTCGCCCCATCGTTGACGGCCGCCGCGGCCCTCAGATGATGCGTGAATCTCTGGAGCCCCTGGTTTGGGCAATGGCTGAGTCTGCCAAGAAGCTGTTCGAGGAGAACCTGTTCTACTCCAACGGCGAGCCTGTAAAGGTGGTTATGGCTGACACCTGCATCGGTCGTGTACCTGAGGCAGCTGCCTGCGCAAATAAGTTTAAGCGCGAAGGCGTTTCCATCACCCTGTCCGTGACTCCCTGCTGGTGCTACGGCTCTGAGACTATGGATATGGATCCCCACACCATTAAGGGCGTTTGGGGCTTCAACGGCACAGAGCGTCCCGGCGCTGTTTACTTAGCTGCTGTTCTTGCCGGTCACGCCCAGAAGGGTCTGCCTGCATTCGGCATCTACGGACATGAGGTTCAGGACCGGGATCAGGTCACCCAGATGCCTGAAGATGTAAAGGATAAGCTGCTTCGCTTTGGTCGTGCCGCTGTTGCAGTTGCCACCATGCGGGGTAAGTCCTACCTGCAGATCGGCTCTCAGTGTATGGGTATTGCCGGTTCTATTATGGACCAGAGCATGCTGGAAGAGTACTTCGGTATGCGTGTTGAGTCTGTGGACGAGGTTGAGATCCTGCGCCGTATGGAAGAGGGCATCTACAACGAGGAAGAGTTCCAGAAGGCTCTGGCTTGGACTAAGGAGCACTGCAAGGAAGGCCGTGACGATAACCCCGAGGAAGTGGAATTCCTGGGCGAGAAGGTTCGCATTAAGTTCACTCCCGAAGAGAAGGAAAAGCAGTGGGAGTTCACTGTTAAGATGTACTGCATCATTAAGGACCTGATGGCTGGCAACCAGAACCTCCCCGATGCATTCGAGGAAGAGAAGGTTGGTCACAATGCCATCGCCGGCGGCTTCCAGGGTCAGCGTCAGTGGACCGACCATTGGCCCAACTGCGACTACCCCGAGGCACTGCTTTCTTCCACCTTCGACTATGAAGGCGCTCGCGAGCCCTATACATTGGCTACCGAGAACGACATCCTCAACGGCATGAGCATGCTGATGATGCGTCTGCTGACCCACCGCGCTCAGATCTTTGCCGATGTGCGTACATACTGGTCCGGTGAGGCTACCGAACGTGTCACCGGCTACAAGCTCACCGGCAAGGCTGCAGAGTCTAACGGTATTATCCACCTGCTCAACTCCGGCGCTGCCTGCCTGGATGCTTCCGGTGTCTGCACTGATGAAAATGGCAACGCCACGATGAAGAAGTGGTGGGAAGTCACCGACGAGGACATCAAGAAGATGACCGACGCCACCGTATGGTGCGAGGCAGGTCAGGATAACTTCCGCGGCGGCGGATTCTCCAGCCACTACACCACCAAGGCTGAAATGCCCTGCACTATGATCCGTATGAATCTGGTGAAGGGTCTGGGTCCCGTTCTGCAGATCGCAGAAGGCTGGACTGTGAACCTGCCCGACCAGGTTTCCGATACCCTGATGGAGCGCACCAACCCCACCTGGCCCTGCACCTGGTTTGCACCTCGCTGCGACGGCAAGGAAGGCTCTCCCTTCAAGACCGCTTATGAGGTCATGATGAACTGGGGCGCTAACCACGGTGCAATCTCCTACGGCCACATCGGTGCTGACCTGATCACCATGTGCTCTATGCTGCGCATTCCTGTGTGTATGCACAATGTGCCTGAGGATGATATCTACCGTCCTGCTTGCTGGAACGCATTCGGTATGGATAAGGAAGGCCAGGACTACCGCGCCTGTGCTACCTACGGTCCTCTTTATAAGTAAAATTGTAGGGGCGGTTATCAACCGCCCGCGGGCGTTCAATGAACGCCCCTACATCCATAAAATGTAAATTATCGTATGTTTTGGGGATGTGCTGTAGCACATCCCCAAAAGTCAACTGAGAAGGAGAAAGGTTATGTTAAAAGGAATTCCGAAGATCCTGTCCCCGGAGCTTCTGAAGGTTCTGTGCGAGATGGGTCACAGTGACCGTCTGGTGATCGCCGACGGCAACTTCCCCGCAGAGTCTATGGGTAAAAATGCCATTGTGATCCGTATGGACGGACACGGCGTGCCGGAAATTCTGGATGCTATTTGCCAGGTGTTCCCGCTGGATACTTATGTGGAAAAGCCTGTGAACCTGATGGCACTGATGCCCCGTGACGAGGGTAAAGTAGCAACTCCCATTTGGGACACCTATAAGGAAATCGTTTCTAAATACGATGACCGGGGCGCTTCTGCCGTTGGTAACATTGAGCGCTTTGCTTTCTATGAAGAAGCAAAGACTGCATACTGCATTATCGCCACAAGCGAAAGTGCCATCTACGCCAATGTGATGCTCCAAAAGGGCGTTGTGTAAGAAATAAAGACGGAGGTGTCTCAATCGGGACACCTCCTTTTTTGTGGGATAAATTTCTGTTTGACGATTCACCCATCGTAGGGCGGGGGTTCTACTCCCGCCGCTACCGCACCATTAAATGATAATAATTCTGGGATGTTGAGGCATCGAACCCCAACATCCCAGACGGCGGGAGCAAGCCCCCGCCCTACCATAATCAATTCGACAAACAGAAATTTGATAGCCGTTTTATTTGGCAAATAACCTTATCCTCCGCAAAATGCATACTTTCCCAAAAGCGGGAAAAAGTATGGATAGATTTTGCGGAGGTGATTTTTTTGAGAGGAAGAAAATGGCTGTGCCTTGCGCTGGCTATTTGCATGACTGCTCTGACAGGCTGCGGCGGAAAGCAGGCGGAAAACACCGCTCCTGGGCTGGATTATACAGACCCGTATGCCCATTTATATGGGGATCACGACGGTAAGTCCGATGCGATCTATGCCGATAATTTGAATGATTTTTACAGTGCTTATCAGGTGGCATTGGAAGCGGAGAATGTCTCCCAGCGCCACGCCCTGATGGCGGTGGCGGAAGCAAAGTTACTACAGTCTTGCGTGATGCTGCCACTGAGTGCCTCCGGCGGCACGTATGCCATTTCACGCCTTGCGCCCAACACTGCAAGCACAGTCCTTTGGGGAAACGATTCTGATCGGTTTCACAATGCTATTGTGACAACCCAGCCAATCACCGCCCAGGACCGGAGCGTAATGCGCGCTGCCTGGGCAGAGCGCAAGGGCACAGGCACTTGGGAAAGCTGGGCAAAGGCGTACCTTGCGGATAACGGCTACACGATGAAGGACAGCTATGTGATGTTCTACACCAGTGACCCAGAGACCTGGGATGTGCATTCCAGCTCCAACGCGGTGGATGCGGAGGTGCTGGTCAACACCTATGACGGGCTGTATGAATATGACAGTGAAAATGTGCTGCAGCCGGCTTTGGCACAAGACTATCGTGTTTCTGAGGATGGATTGAAATACACCTTTTATTTGCGGCAGGGAGTATCGTGGGTAGACTCTCAGGGGCGTGCAGTCGGGGAAGTAAAAGCAGATGATTTTGTAGCCGGTATGCAGCATATGATGGATGCCCAGGGGGGTATGGAATATCTGGTGAAGGATCTGCTCGTGGGCGCAGGCGACTATATTGCCGGCAGAACTGCGGATTTTTCTGCCGTTGGTGTCCGGGCGGTGGATGACTATACGGTAGAGTACACCCTTACCCAGCCTACCTCTTATTTTATGACTATGCTGGGCTACGGCGTTTTTGCACCTATGTGCCGGGAGTATTATCAGTCCAAGGGTGGTAAATTCGGAGAAAGCTACAATGCTTCCGCACAGGACTATACCTACGGCAGAAACAAGGACTCCATTGCCTACTGCGGCCCTTATCTTGTGAGCAATGCCACGGCAGAGAATACCATTGTGTTTCAGGCAAATCCTGCTTATTGGAATGCAGAGAATGTTAATATCAAGACGATCACCTGGCTGTTTCATAACGGTCAGGATGTGATGAAGCCCTATCAGGATATGAAGGCAGGCACACTGGACGGCTGCACGCTGACTGCTGCATCTCTGGAAACGGCTCGTAAGGAGCAGCTCCCCGGGGGACAGAGCTGGTTTTCTGAGTATGGCTATATTTCTCCTGCGGGTGCAACCTCCTTTATGGCATTTTACAACCTGAACAGAACTGCCTTTTCCAATGCTTCCGACGGGGCAGTGGCATCTTCCAAAGATGAACGCCAGCGCATCCGCTCGGCTGCGGCAATGAGAAATCTCCATTTCCGGCAGGCGATCTCGCTTTCGCTGGATCGGGGTGCATACAATGCACAGGTAGTAGGCGAGGACCTGAAATATGTATCCCTGCGAAACAGCTTTACCCCCGGCAGCTTTGTTTCCTTGACAGAGGATGTGACCCTGATAATGGGCGGTGAAGAAGTCACTTTCCCATTAGGCACATTTTACGGGGAGATATTGCAGGCGCAGATCGATGCAGACGGGGGCGCGATGCAGGTGTGGGACCCGGAAGGGGAGGACGGACTGGGCTCTTCCGACGGCTTTGACGGCTGGTACAATCCGCAGGCAGCGGCAGAAGCACTCCGGAAAGCCATCGATGAATTATCAGCAGAAGGAATTGCGATTTCTCCGCAAGAGCCAATCTATCTGGACCTTCCCTATGCCGCTTCAGTGGAACATTATGTAAACCGGGCGAACGCCTATAAAAAGTCCGTAGAAGCTGCTTTGGGTGGCTGCGTCATCATTAACACGGTGGCAGGTACAGACCTGCGCCAGTGGCAGAACACCGGCTATTTTATCGCCGACGGCACACAGGCAAATTATGATATCTGCGACATTGCTGGTTGGGGACCGGATTACGGCGATCCGGCTTCCTATCTGGACACACTGCTTCCGGATTACGCAGGCTATATGACGAAAAATATTGGACTATGGTAGCTATACAGGCGGATGGGTTTCCCCATCCGCCTGTGTCAAATTTCAGTTTGACGATTGGTCCCATCGTAGGGCGGGGGTTCTACTCCCGCCGCTACCGCACCATCAAATGATAATATAGCTGGGGTTTTAGGGCATCGAACCCTAAAACCCCAGACGGCGGGAGCAAGCCCCCGCCCTACAATACAACAGTTCGTCAAACAGAAATTTGCAAGTTAAGGGATAAAAGGCTATTTTTGTCACATAATAAATGGCAGATAGAAGGGCGGGTGGATTTATATGGGTCGGTATTTGTTGTGGCGTATTTTGCGGGGTGTGCTGTCCATTGCTGTTGTGGTGGGGATCGTAATGGTGCTGGTGTACGCAGGACTGGACCGGGAGCTGGTGTTTGCATCTGACCCGGTTTACAGCAAACAAGCCAGCAACGGACGGACGGTTTATAAAATGCAGCAGTGGGAAAAATACGGATATGTGGACTATGTGCCTTTTGCAGAATATTTACTGGAAAAGCTCCGGACGGGGGAGCTGACTCAGGCCGAATATGACCGGGCAGCCGCTTTGGAAGTGACGCACTGGATCGATGCATTTACAAAGGAATATGAAGAAAGATCCTATCAGGTGGTCTATCTGAAGGCAGACAAAAAAGGCAGCTCGGAAAAATACAAAGAGGGGGGCGAACCCCGACTCTTTGCCTACCGGGATATTCCGATGCTGGGACGGCTGGGGCGGTACTTCACAGGGTTTATTCAGATCGATACCATAAATTATGTGCAGGAAAACCTCGAAAATCGGGGACTGACCTTTACCTGGCGTGACCCGGTCTACGGCGGCGAGAAATTTTCCCCTGCCATAATGGGAAACGGCACCCGGCACAAGTATCTGCTTTACTGTGACAGTCGCTTTCCCTTTGTCCATCAGAATTTTATCCGCCTGAATTTAGGAACTTCCTACGCCGTCAGCACGGGAAGCGAGGTGTGGGAGACCCTCACCAGTCCCCAAGGCTCTTTCAAATCGTCCTATGTGACTTACCCCACCGGATTAAAGGCCTACACGGCAGACGATCTGCACACAGCCCAGTATGCAGCCGGTTCACTGGAAAATGGCACACAGACCCTGCGGGCACATTTTACAGACGACTATACCCTTGTCAAAACCCATAAAAGGGGGCTGTCCAAGCTGGGATATTCCTTTCTGATCGGAATTTGCGCTGTGGTGCTGTCTTATTTAATTGCCGTTCCGCTGGCACTTTGGATGGCAAGGCGGCGGGACAAGCTGCCGGACCGGCTGGGAACATCTTATATCGTGTTTATTATGGCAGTGCCATCGTTAGCCTATATTTTCCTGTTTAAGGCGCTCGGTGGCGCATTGGGACTGCCCACCACCTTCGATATGGAAAACCCTAGCTGGCTCCAGTATATTTTGCCGGTGATCTCTCTGGCGCTGCCTGCGGCAGCCAATATTATGAAGTGGCTGCGCCGGTATCTGGTGGATCAGATGAGCGCTGACTATGTGCGCTTTGCAAGGGCGGGGGGACTTTCCAGTCGGGAAATTTTCCGGCAGCATATTTTCAAAAATGCAGCCATCCCAATGGTCCACGGGCTGCCTGCGGCGGTGCTGCTGGCACTGACCGGTGCGATCATTACAGAGCGAGTGTATGTGGTGCCGGGGGCAGGCAATGTGCTTACCCGAGCCATCAATGCCTATGACAACGGCGTAATTGTGGGAATGGTTCTATTTTATGCAGTGCTGTCGGTAACCTCCGTGATCTTAGGAGATGTGCTGATGAGTGTAGTCGACCCCAGAATTTCCCTGAAAAAGAGGTAAGAAAATGCCGGAAAATCATTTAAGCGACGGAGAACTGTTTTCCTTTGTGGAGATAAATTCTCTGGAAACGGAGAAAATTACTGCCCCCCGGTATTCCTACTGGCAGTCTGTGCTACGGACCTTTTTTCGAAGGAAGATCAATATCGCAGTGCTGATCCTATTGGGGGTAGTGCTGATCTTCACCTATGTTTATCCGGCGGTGATCGGCTATGACCCGGCGGTCGATCCTTATATTAACCTTTTAGACCCCACGGCAAAGCACCTGTCCCCAAAGGCGGCATTGGAGAAATTCGGCTATAATATCCACTGGGTTTTGGGAACGGGGGCATCCGGGCAGTCCACCTTTGACGCGGTTTGGTACGGGGCAGGCATTTCTGTTTCCCTGGCACTTTTGTGTGCGGCGATCAATCTGACTGTGGGTGTGGCAGTGGGGGCGATCTGGGGCTTTAGCCGGCGGGTGGATGCAGTGATGACAGAGGTGTATAACATCGCATCAAACATCCCCTATATTTTGCTGATCTCCGTGGTGGTGCTGGTGCTGTCGGCAAGCTTTTTGGGTATGGTCTTTGCCCTGACGGTCACCGGCTGGCTGGCAGTTGCCTATTTTGTAAGGACCCAGGTGATGATCATTCGGGACAGGGAATATAACCTTGCCTCCCGCTGCCTGGGAACGCCGGTGTGGCGGGTGGCGCTGCGGAACATCCTGCCCTTTATGACTTCGGTGATCGTTACCTTGGCGGCGGCAGAAATTCCTTCCTATATTTCCTACGAGGTGTTTTTGTCCTATATCGGAATGGGACTTTCGGAAATGTCCCTGGGGCGGCTGATCGAGTCTGCCCAAAGTGCAATGGTCACTCCGGGGTGGGGCTTTGAATTCTGGAGTCCGGTGGCAGTGGCATCGGTTATCACCGTGGTGCTGTATGTAGTGGGGCAAAATTTGGGAGATGCCTCCGATCCAAGAACCCATATATAAATTTCCGTTTATCGGTTAGGTGCATTGTAGGGCGGGGGTTTACTCCCGCCGCTACCGCACTATCAATTTATAACTGGGATTTTAGGGCATCGAACCCTAAAATCCCAGATGGCGGGAGCAAGCCCCCGCCCTACAATAGCGGTGTGTCAAGCAGAAATTGAATGAAAGGGGTGTGGGTATGAAAAAGAAGATACTGCTGTCTGTAAAAGATCTATATGTCAACTTCAAAGTCCGGGGTAGAGAGCTGCAGGCTATTCGGGGCATATCCCTGGATTTTTATGCGGGGGAGTCCGTAGCCATCGTGGGAGAATCCGGGTCGGGAAAGTCTGTCTTTACCAAGACCTTTTCCGGGATGCTGGAGAAAAACGGCTATATCAGCGGTGGGTCTGTAATGTTTTATGGAGATGCGCCGGTGGAGCTGAGCAGTCTCCATAGAAACCGCCAGTGGGAACAGCTTCGGGGCGGTCAGATCGCCTCTGTTTTTCAAGACCCTATGTCCTCCTTAAATCCGGTGCTGACCATCGGTAAGCAGATCACCTCGGTGATCCGCAAGCACCGTTGCTGCTCAGAGAAGCAGGCAAAAATACAGGCGCTGGAAATGATGGAAAAGGTGGGGATACCCCAGCCGGAAAAGCGGTTTGAGGATTATCCCTTCCAGTATTCCGGTGGGATGCGCCAGCGGATCGTCATTGCCATCGCCCTTGCGTGCCAGCCGAAGATCCTGATCTGTGATGAGCCGACCACCGCGCTGGATGTGACCATTCAGGCGCAGATCTTGAAGCTGCTGAAAGATCTGCAAAAAGAATTGGGGTTTACCATTATTTTCATTACCCACGATCTGGGGGTGGTGGCGAATATTGCAGACCGGGTGGCGGTGCTGTATGCCGGTCAGATGGTGGAGCTGGGAACGGCAGAGGAAATTTTCTATGACCCCCGCCATCCCTATACCTGGGCGCTGCTGCAGAGTCTGCCCCAGCTTGCCCAGCCGGGCAGCCGGCTTTATTCCATTTCCGGAACGCCGCCTTCCTTGTATAATCGGCTGGAGGGCGATCCCTTTGCACCCAGAAATCCCTATTGCCTGAAGATCGACACCCTGCAGGAGCCACCAATGTTTCAGGTGACAGACACCCATTTTGCCAAGACCTGGCTGTTGGACTCCAGAGCGCCTGAAACAGAAAAACCGGAGGTTCTTCGAAATTTGCATACAAGACTGGGGGACATATATGGATAGCCGGGAAATACTGCTGAGCCTGCGAAATGTGGACATCACCTTTGGGAAAGGGGCGCAGGCAGTCCGGGCAGTGAAAAACGCCAGCTTTGATATTTACAAGGGGGAAACCTTTTCTCTGGTGGGAGAGTCCGGCTCGGGAAAGACCACCATCGGCAGGGCGATCATACGGGTCACCCCCTGCACTGCAGGAGAGATTTTGTATAAGGGTGTGCCCATTTCCGGCAAGATCCCTGCCCGCCTGGAGCGGCAGCTGGTCCGAAATATCCAGATGGTATTCCAAGACCCTGCAGCTTCCCTGAACGAGCGGGCGACGGTGGATTATATTATTTCCGAAGGCTTATATAATTTCCACCTGTTCCGGGACGAAAAGGACCGCCGCCGCAAGGTAGAGGAGATGATCCGGCACGTGGGATTGCTGCCGGAGCATTTGAGCCGCTATCCCCACGAATTTTCCGGCGGTCAACGCCAGCGGATTGGACTGGCGCGGGCAATGATTATGCATCCGGAGCTGGTGATCGCAGACGAACCGATTTCCGCCCTGGATGTATCCGTCCGGGCACAGGTGCTGAATCTAATGAAGGATTTTCAGCAGGAGCAGGGCGTGACCTATCTGTTCATTGCCCACGATCTTTCTGTGGTGCGGTTTATTTCCGACCGGATCGGCGTGATCTATAAGGGGGATATTGTGGAGATCGCAGAAGCTGAGGAGCTGTTCCGGCATCCCCTGCACCCCTATACCAAAAGCCTGATCTCCGCCATTCCCATTCCAGATCCTATTTTGGAAAGGAACAAGCGGCTGCTGACCTATGACCCATCACGCCACGATTACACCCGGGAAACACCAGCCCTCACAGACATCGGTCACAACCATTTGGTGTTTGGAAATACGGAAGAAATCACTCGCTACCGAAATTGCAGGGACGGCAATCTGCCGCCCACGGGCGGATAATATCCGCCCTTACTTTTATTGCACAAAAATACGGGCGCGGTGTTTTTGGCACCGCGCCCTCTTTTTGATGGGGGATTACTGCATACCCTGCTCGTAAGCCTCGATCATCTTCTTCAATGTGTGACCCATACGACTTCTACTCCTGGAGCTAAGCCTTTTTAGCCATTTTTCCGTCTTTTTGCCCGTAAATATCTTAATTTCAAGCTTCGCTGTATCATTTTCATCTAATGTGACAAAGATTTTGTCAATATACTGGGCAACAAACTCATTGGTGATCAGGCCCTTACTGGCATCCCGAACAGCAGCATCCAGCCGTGTTCTGACCTCGGCCATATGCTTGCGGTATTCTTCCTGAGTGAAACGCTGTTCCTCCAGTTCTGCGATCATCTTCCTTGCTTCTTCAATCTCTCGGTCGCAGTTATCTGTCATAGACTTGAAGTTGGTTGCAGTGACGGCGCCGGTGGTGACTAATTCCAGAAGCTTGTTCTTCTTTTGGTCAGCAAGTTCAATAATACGCTGCTGCTCTTTGATCAGGTTTGTGGTTTCATCATCATCTTCCAAGGACACAAACATCTCGTGATAGGTCTCAAGCAGTGCTTCTACATCCACTCTCGTTTCACTGAATACTTCATACAGAATCGGCTTGATCTCATCCTCATAGATGGGGAAGGACGGACAGGCATCTGCACCGTTATTGATTTTGTTGGAGCATACCCACTTGGAATTGACCTTGCCGTCCTTACTTCTGGATTCTCTGCGATAGTAGGGTGCGCCACAGTGGGTGCAGAATAGTTTGCCGGTGAGTAGATTAGCATGATTACAAATACCTTGCCGGTTCTTTACATCCTCACTCCGGCGAGACAGGATTTCATTTGCTTTATCCCATAGTTCTTCAGAAACGATGGCTGGCACGATCTCTCCGGTTTCATCCTTGAACATAACCCATTCCTCCGGCGGGAGGAACTTTTGCTTCTTGGTGAACATATCTACGATACGCACCTTGTTGCCAACATAGTAGCCCTTGTACTTAGGATTGGAGATAATACCGGACATGGTGGTATGTGCGATCTTGTTACCATTGTAGTTGCGGTAGCCCTGGTCATAGAAGATTTTCTCAAGCTGCTTCATGCTGTACTCGCCAGTGGCATACAGACGGAATAGATCCCGGACCATCGGTGCCTGGGTCTCGTCGATCACCAGCCGCTTATCTTCTTTTCTATAGCCAAAGATACGGCTATTGCCCAGTACCACATTGGACTTAATGGCCTGCTGATGTCCAAACTTGACGCGGGAGGAAAGCTTGCGAAGCTCGTCCTGAGCGATGGAGGACATAATGGTAAGACGCAGTTCTGCGTCTTCATCTAATGTGTTGATGTTATCGTTCTGAAAGAACACACCCACACCCAAGCTCAGCAGTTCTCTTGTATACTGCAGAGAGTCCAGAGTATTACGGGCAAAGCGGGAAATCTCCTTTGTGATAATAAGATCAAATGTGCCTTCCTTGGCATCGGCGATCATCTCATTAAAGTGCTTTCTTTTCTTGGTGGAAATACCGGAAAGACCTTCATCAATGTACCCAGGAACAAAGGTCCAAGCCCTATTCTTTTTGATGAAGTTCTCGTAATATGCAATCTGATTGTCCAGGGAGTTGAGCTGCTCGTCCGTATCCGAGGATACACGGGCATAGAATGTAACACGCAGCGGAATATCATAGATGGATTTTGTACGCAGTGCTGCACGAATGCTTAATATATCCATAGTGCTAACCTTTCTAAAGTTCGTTGTATCATTATCTTCGTTTACAATTATATCGTATCCGACTCACAAAAACAACGGCCAAATCGAACTTTGTCAAATGAAAATTCTGTAAATAAAAAACGGGAGGCACTGCAAATACCTCCCGCTGCAAGAAAACTCACACACGCCGATCATGAGAAAGCTTTGCTTTTCTATTTGCAATTTTCTCCGTCATTTTCTTGTATTCTTTCTCAGAAATCGTTCCCTGTTCAAACAGATATCGGTTTAAATAATTCAGCCAGACATCTTCTGCAAACCGGACTTCTTGAATATCATCCAACAAAGCCTTCTTCATGTATTCACCTCTTTTCCTGCAGTATTTGCACTTTTATAAATATTTAACCAAAATCAGCCACTGCAATATAATACAGTAAAAGAATAGTAAATTTGATTGTTTTGATTTTTTATTCTTTGATTTTTCTGCTAAATAAATCTGCTAAAATAAATGAATGGAATTAAAAGCTGCCAGAATACTATCTTCATATAGAACCAAAGACTGCTGTCTCCCAAGCAGTCTTTTTTACATAGCCCACAAGGTAGCACACAGCCGCCCTTACCAATTGTTCAATTTTTGAACCACCATTATATTTTTGTTTATTTACTCAAGATAAAACTATTGATCTCATATGTTAATAGTAAAAATCTTTGAAAAAAGATTTTTACTATATAATTCTTATTCTTAATATTATTACTTATTATTATTTATATCTAATTATAGCCCCAAAGTTGTTCAATAATTAAGCCATTTACAGATGCTTTCTTCACCACAAGCAATAATAGGCGTTTTCAATCCATCGTTCTAATTGATGCACATATTAAGATAGCCCGTGCTTTTGCACGGGCTAACAGTTCTTATGAGTGTCTGGACCACATATATCAGCACTTAAAAATGAATGAAGTTATTTACTGTGTTATCTTTTTCTTGTACCACAGCAAGACTGGTGTCGCCACGTGACTGGAATAAGTACGATTGAAAATCAGTGTATAGCTTATTCAAAATCGTTGTGTCAAATTTGAAATACCGTTTCTTGGGAAGCCCCTGGTATTTGACTTTGATAATCCCGTAGGCCTCTAATTCTTTACATGCACTTAACTGTTGGTGCTTACTCAGCCCAGTATTGCAATACATATTCTCAACCGTACTGTAGAACCATCCTCCTTTCTCGAGTTTGTTTTGGCTTTGCCAGTACGTGTATTCAGAGTAGATTTCTGATAGCATCACTGCAGTATTCAAGTTGAGCATTCTAATAAACGGACGAGGGAGACGAAGGAAGTCGTTCTCAAACATCTTATCTAATTTATTTTTCGTTATACTATCACCGTATTTCTTTAGAACTTATGTAAGAATAATTACTATAGAACTGGGACAATTTCAATGTATCAAACACTTATGGTTTTATAGACTTGCAATTTACACCCCAGTGTCTAGCAAGTTCATCACACAACCATTGCTGCGCAGCTTTTGTTCCTGACTTGTAAAAAACTTTTGCAACCATCTCCGCTAATTTAATATCTTTGTCAATATGTTCACAAAAAACTTGTGCAACTGTTTCCTTACTTAGATACTCAAACTGATATAACGGATGCTTCGCAGTAAACTCACGATATCTGGGCTCCCAAATCCCCGGCACACTACTATCTTTTTCTATACATTTAGCATTCAGTGTTTGCCACATATTGGTAGAGTTCTCATTGTTAAAGAAAAGATCATATGCGTGACGACAATATAAAATCGTCGCTATGAATTCCTTGAGCTGACCATAACTGAGTTTATACAAATAGTTCTTAAGCCTTGTGGTATCTGAGAAATCTTTTACTGGCCGGAGTCTTGTCACAAAGTAATCCAGGTCAAAATATCTCTTAATCAAATATGCTATATTTACGCCCAAGGTATGTTCGTCATAGTTTGGAGTATCTGGTCCCAGAGTTTTTAGAATAGTATCAAGATTGTTGGCAAATCGCCGTCTAGTTTCACCTGGTCGTATATAATAATCAGAATTTCTTATTGCCACATCAATATTGCTCAGATCAAAGTTCTTATCATTGGGATCTACTGTATAAAAATACTTAATAATTGCAACCTTCTGACTATGATTCATATATAAATCCTTTCTTATTTTATTTAGTATAATTTCAGTATGTGGATTTACCACACACTTCTAAAACCATAGGTTTTCTAAATAATTTTCCCAATTACCCTCTTTCTCAATAAATTCACAAGATAATTAAAAGCAAAAAGGTGTCTTCATAATCCATTTGTCCCCATTTTTGATAAGCGCTGTGCCAATGATTTCTTCGGCCATGTTCTCAAAACTCTCCGGCATACTAATTTCTTTTAACCAGTGGCAACGCAAAAACGCTCCATTTGCGATTTCCGTAATCGAATCCGGGATTACAATACTTTCAAGATCAAACCTGTTCCAAAAAGCTTTAGGACCAATTTTGTTAACTGAGCCATCATCCGGAATAACTGCTCCCTCACTTGTCCAGACCAACATTTTAGATTGCCTATCAATTAAGCACCCATTTTTGATATAGTACTTAGGGTTCTCCTCTGCAACGGTGATGCAATTCGTACGGCATCTCTCAAAAAATGTCTCGGGGATGTTGACAAGTGATTTGGGAATTGAAATGTTTTTGAAATACCAATCATAAGGGAATGCATCATCTTCCATCTCAACAACCGAATCGGGAATTATGAGGTTAACATCCGGTCTAAAACAACACTTTAATACTCCATTATTGATCACAAAGCAGTTATCAATAATTTTTCCTCCTAAATAATCCTCAATCCTGCAGATTTCCTCTTCGTCCATCTTTGATGTCTCATCAAGAACCATTTTATATGTCTTCTTTTCTAATGTATTCATATCATACTCCATAAGCATACGCTCCTCAGTTTTACGAAAATCAATGAAATTCTCCTCACTCCAGTAGTCATAATCGTCATCATGGCCCTTTCTGCTATCTACCCAATAAACATTTCCATCCTCGTCCTTTTCTAGAAACTCTGCAAAAGAACCATCGGTGTATATTGTTACGATTCTCCCTCTTACCAACACGACAGAGTTAGTCCCACCGGCATAGAGATTTGGATCTTCATAACCCTCCAGAACAACCTTAGGCACCACGAAAGGATACTCTTTAAGGAATGCCGGCTCATTCTTGTTGTTTTCAACTGCTTGCATACGAACCCTACCAACACACTCAATATTACACATAAAAATCAAACTCCTTATATTTATATATTTCCCTTTAAATTGCGCTGGCCAAAAACTCGGCCAACTATCAATTCTATACTCCTGCTTATCCTGTTCTACGAGGACAAAGTAATCTGATTTTTAGAAAGTCATATCCGCCGGAATTTCTCGGTGAATAGGCGATGTATTAAACCCAGAAAATCTATTTTGCTGATTACCGGAAGAAGTATTAACATCTGAGTTCCTGTTTTGTTGTCCGGTAAGACCAGTACAAAAATCCGGGAACTTCTTCTGCTGGCTACGACTAAGGCAGAATACCACCCTGGATGTAATTGTGCCATTATACATACTGTGCTTCACGCGGACAGCGCCATCGCATCCAATCCAATCTGAACAATGCGAGAGGTTGGTATCGCGAATTGCAAAAGAATCGAAGAACATTCCAAGGCGTTGATTCGTTTTCAAAGAATCGCTGGGATCAAGCACCAGATAGTACCAGAGTTTTCCGGTCTGTCCGGAGACATCAAGCGTGATCTCAAATCCTTCATTGCCAGTACTAAATACTTTTTCTTTTACATTGTTAATTCTTACACGATAATCACCCTCGGGGATGGGTTCAAAATTTCTTGCGTTATATTCGCTAGGGTTGAAATTCCAATTAACCATATTTATATCGCTCCTTTATAATAATATTTTCAAATTCAAATTGATGCAGGGAAATCATAAGTCTCCCAGAAATAGAAATCATCGATCGTATCATCCTCAGTTCTTTCATCAAGTAACTTCTTTATATGGTCCGCCCCCATAATCTCTTTATATTTGTCCAGATCATGTGCATTTTTCGCAAATACGACTATACGAAAATTAGGGGCAATAAATATTGTAATATCGCGACAAAAGTTTGCTGCTTCAATTTTGTCTTCACGAAGATCTCCAAGAGTAACCTCTCTAGCAAACTCCTCACAATACTCTTCGTAAAGGTCATAGTATCCTTCCCAAATCCAAAATTTTGTGTTTCTATCGATCTCATTATGATTGTTTTTATTTTGCATATTGTGTTATCCTTTTCTTTTATTTTTTGTTGGATTGGTTTTGCCAAGACTATAATGCATATGTGCAGGGATTATTGACACAAAGCATTATAATTAAGGTAGGTGGTGCGACTTTGTTAGATTTGGAATATTCAATTGTCAAGGTGCAGATGCTTTTCAAACGCAACGTTCGCAACGGACATTATAAAAAGCGGATTACAACAGTGGGTTATCACCTCCTCGCAAATTAAAAAAAGGTATGGGGTGCCCCGCAAAAAATTGGGGCTGCTGTACTATACGAGAAAAAATAACAAGATCTTGCATTTTCTGAAAATTTTTTCAGAGGCATAAAGGTTTATTTTTACACGCTAAGCACAGCCGCAGGTAAAACAATATCTTTTCCGTTTGTGAAGACATCGTGGATTCCAACTGCGTATTTATCGAGGACATAATTGTCGTCAGTGGTTTTAAACATAACCGTAATACGGTCAATATCGTTGTCACTGATTGCTTCCTTCTTGTCCACAACAACACCGAAAACTCGGATAAATGCTAACCACTGACCGTCAGTTGCTGTGCATTCATTATTATCTCTAACAACTGCTGCAATGGCCGGAGCATATTTCTTAATGGTATCGTGATCAGCTTTATCCATCCGGATCACACTGTTTTTATGGACATAGAATGCATATGCAGTACCTACGGTGTACTCAGAGATATTGGATGTGGAATTATAGCTCATATATTTCATAGTTGTAGCCTCCATATATTTAATAGTGTTTAATATGTTGATTGGTATTGATGGTTGAATAATGTTCTTTCTGATGTGTTTTTAATCTAGGACTAAGGGAATCTATCTGCCTGGGCTTTCTTTGGAATTCTTTTCATTTATACGCCTCCTTTATGCGGTTGTCGAACTGCTGACTTTCTTGCCGAGCACACCTGTATTATAGAATTTTTCAAAGGCATTTCTGTTGACCGAGCGTCTACATTTTCTGAGTGGTTTGTTTTTTCTAATCCTCCCTTCAGCTGCCTTGTGCATGATCATTATAGATTTTTTTAACCTTATCTTTGTTGACCGCGCGTCTACATTTGAACAATAAAAAAAGACCCCGCACGGAGGTCTTGGAAACAGTGGAAATAATAAAAGCAAGTGACCATCATTGATCACTTGCTTTTTCTATTATGCGATAAATAACATTTCTGCGTTATTATCGTATAAGGTCATATTTGCATCGTCAATATCATAAATGCAATTCTTTAAATAGTAAGAAACAATAACGTCTGACAGGTTGCCACTACTGAAAGCATAACCGGCGCTTGCCATAAGAACAACCGCCTCATCGTATGTAAGCTTCAAACCAAAGCAAAGCTGTTTGACCGTTCTTTTGGAAACGCCCTTATCCCCTTTGCGGATATGAGAGAAGGTGTCTCTTCCAACCAGACAGGCATTATATACTTCCGAATCCTTCATACCTCGCTGATCAATAAATCCGAACAGAACATCCTGGAATGTCGGACCAAGTGGTTCTGTGTAGATAAAGTTGGTGGTGTTCTGAGGAGTGCCGATAATATTATCGTTACGGCTATTTGAACTCTGTGGCATATAGTTATCCTGTATGTAAACCTTCAGGTTGCTATATACGGCGGGGTATTTTATCCTTTGGGTAAAGACCCTGTAAACAGTTTTGGACTGGGTAGCCACATTTGCTAAGCCACTTCCTGTGTGTAAGTAAGCATAGTTTTGAATGCGCATTTTAACGGAACCTCTATCTCTGGCACCAAAGCCCAACTCCCTTAACTGCTCCATTAGGGAATCAAGACAGTCACGCCAAGAATCAATGTGAGCAAGATAAAATTTACAAACGATGCTATCTTCTTTCAATGACCATTTCATACCGCGGCACCTCTTTGGTTTGTAATACATTTATTTTAATGGTTTTTTGTCTGTAAAACAAGTATTAAAAGAAAGTTCGTAAAATTTGTAGTAAAAGCGCTTACAAATGGAACCAAACGCGACATAATGTAAATATCAAAACTGAGTTTAGTTACTTTCAATACTGTGGAGGGAAGCAATTATGATTTATGGATACTGTCGTGTCAGCACCAAGCACCAGAGGATCACCAGGCAGGTTACTAACATTAAAGAGTTATATCCCACTGCGGTGATCATCAAGGAGTTCTACACCGGCACAACACAGAACCGGCCCCACTGGGATAAGTTTATGAAGCAGCTTGTCCCAGGAGACACCATTGTTTTTGACAGTGTGTCCAGAATGTCCAGAAATGAAGAAGAGGGGTTCAGGGATTATAAGAAACTATATGAAGCAGGAATTCACTTGGAGTTCATCAATGAGCCACTGATCAACACATCTGTTTTTGACTCAACCAAGAACAATCTGTTGGAAATCTCTGTGCAGACAGGCAACACAGCGGTTGATGATTACTTTAAGGGTAACATCACATTGATAAACAATCTACTTATGTCCCTGGCTGAGGAACAGATCAAGGCAGCCTTTGCCCAATCTGAAAAAGAGGTTCAGGATCTACATACCAGGATCAGCCAAGGCATGAGAGAAAGCAAGCGCAGTGGTAAGAGTATAGGACTTGCTAAGGGGACAACCTTAGTAACAGCCAAATCTGTTCAGTGTAAAGAGATAATAAAAAAGCATGCCCTGGACTTCGGGGGCACACTCAGTGATCCAGAGGTTATGACCCTCTGTAAGATATCCAGAAATTCTTATTACAAATATAAAAGAGAGTTAAAGACAACAGCATAGTGCCATTGATCTGATAACTCTCTGTTAGTTATAAGCTTTCAAGAAATGCCAACAGCAATTTCTTCTGTTTGGGGGAGAGCTTGGAGAGCGCAACAGCCAATTCGTCATCGGCTTCTTCGACAGAGAAAAACTCTTTCAGGGAAACGTTCATAGCATCACACAGGAGTTGTAAATGTCCTACTGTAATATCAGCCTCACCCCGTTCCACACGGCGCAGATGGGTTTGGGATACACCGGCTCTCTCAGCCAAACCATTTTGTGTATAGCTACACTGTTCTCTCAAGGTGATCAAACGCTTACTGATATCCATAGTCTCACTCCTAACATAGTCTTATAAGAATATATTAACAGAAAACCAATGATGATATTAGTCGGATAAGGTTGACAAGATAGTTCTAAAAGAATATAATGTAATTATCTATCTTCTTAGTAGAAATAAAACTATGATTTTACAGACAGAAAGAAAGGTTGATGTACTTATGGGATTCTTGGATAAATTGAATAACTTACTTCAGAATACACTTACAAATCAAGCACCACTAACAGATCCAACAGAAAGAAAGTATTATGAGATTGCTTTCAATGTATTAAGATTAATCCATGTTGGAAATTACCAGGCGATCAAAAAGTATGTTGACTTTACATTAGGGATGCCCTGTGATGAGGAACGGCTTAAGGGTGCGTTGAAGCATATCAAGAATCGGGTCACAGATGGTGAAACATACTATTTGAATTACTCTGACAGCGACCTCCAGGCTGGTAAGAATAAGGAAGTATGTGAAATCAGTAAGGAGATACTAAAGAGAGTTCCCTTTGCTGAGCTTAGTTCTCAGAAGGCACAGGCTTTCTGTGTTTGTTTTGATGATCAGATTGACCATATCAAATCTGAGATCGCTAAGGCATTGGATATGCACTTGGAAACAGCAAGCAAAGTGTTCCTGAATCAGGCTATTGGTAAGATAAAGACTGACTTGAAATGTAATGACTTCCTGCTCTATCTAGCCTTCAAACAGAGCTTTTTTGAAGACAACGGCGTAAAGGCGGCTGTCCTTCAACATTATTTTAATGTTCTGGAAAGACGTGCAAAAGAAAAGAATGTACCTGTGTATTTTAGTGGGATGGCATTAAGAACAGCAACTTTTGAGAAATCCGGTGAAAAAGAAACCGGATATCAAACCTTCACCAATAACGAATGCGAAAAATACCTGAAAAGTCATGATGCTTTTATTGGTCAACCGATTGGATATTTTGTGGATAGTGTCAAAAAGGCGTCTGCTTTCTATGATGAAAAGACATACCAAATCTTTGACCTTAAAAACTTTTGGGATGCCTGTTCCAAGGATGATTACTTTATGGATACAGTGTGTTATTCCGGCTGGTTAAAGATAAAAGAGCAATATGATGACGAGGCGACAACCATTAATGAAATGGCAGATATGATATATGACTTTGCTCTGAATCATGCAAGCTAATGTTATTTGACATTCTTTTAGAGGGTTTTCACTATGGCTAGCTATTATGGTCCTCTTGAGACCTGGAAGATCGTTTATGTCCCAAAGGTTATGAATGGTGGTGTGCGCGGTGTTGCCTTTGTGGAGGCAGACTGCAAGCAAATGGCTATGCGTACCTTCATGCAGCAATATGCAGGACAATATTTCACCATAGAACGGTGCGAAAAACTTTTAAAATAGGCAACCTGATTGCTTATAAGAAAAATATAAATGGAGGTAAAGTTTATGGATGGATTTACATCATACGAAGGAAATGCTTCTCTTTGGGTAGTTTACCACGATCAGGGTACTACCTTCGTACATGCGACTAGTGAGTCTATTGCCCTTATGAGATTTATGGCAAAATACCCCAACCTGAAAGTCCGTAAAATTGAACGTCATTAAAAGAAGAATTCTATACTGAAAGCTACATTGCAGCAGCGGCAGGTTCCTCTGCCGCTGTTGGTTTTTATGAGTTGATAGGAGGGAACAAAGAATGAAGCCTGACTGGTTGGAAGAAGAAACTACAGATGTTGAAGTCTTTAACATGGATGGTCCAGAGCTGGAAGAGGTTGACCTGGATGAAATTGAATCTAAAGATGGACCTGAAACCCTAGAAGAAATCATTGACCAGTTTGCCTATGATCGAATAGCCCTGGCGATGAAGCAGTATAGGGAAGATGGAAATGATCTGAGCCTGTTTGTAATCCTGTTCTTAAGTGAAAAACATCCTATTACAGAGTTTTTCCCCAATATGCTAAAGGCGATATACTGTTATCACAATTGTAATCCAAATGACAAAATGGAAGAGCACTACATCCTAATGCTCAATCAGGCAGCAGGCTACTTATCTTCAGGCAGTAACATTCATGTTTTGAAAACCTTGGTCTCTGGTAATGTGGAAATTGATCCCTTTGATTTCTTTGAATTGATCCTAACAGAAATAGATTATGAGCAGTGCGAAATCTCTCCTTTTACAATTACTGAAATCAACGAGCTGGTAACAATATTTATTGACAGGGCAGAACAGGATCCATATTTCTCTGACAGTAAAGAAAGAATGGAGAAGCTGGAAGAATATAAAAGAAAACTCACAGTTATGTAAGGTGTAGGGGCATGAGTGACTTTATTATTGAAAACAGAATCTTGGTTAGGTATGCCGGTAAAAGCAAAGAGGTAGTTGTCCCAAAGGGAATAACTATAATTGGAAACAAAGCCTTTGCCGGTCAGGATATTACAAAGGTTATTATACCTGAGGGTGTTACAACTATTGGGGAACATGCCTTCTATGAGTGTCTCAATCTTACAGAAGTAAACTTACCTGAAAGTGCTAAATTTATTGAGCGAAGAGCCTTTGGATACTGTAAATCATTAATGACCATTTCTATCCCTGAAGGGATGTTGATGATAGATGATGAAGCTTTCCTTGGTTGCGGCGAACTGATTAAAACGGATAGAAAAAGGTACTGATATGTTTAGTGAAGTAATTGTTGAGAAAATCCCAGTAGATGAGGGAACATTAATTATCTGTCGCAAATATATGGCGCTCCAAACACCGGATGGTGTACTCCATCCGGCAGATTTGGATGAATACGGGATATACCAACCGGTTTTAGAGTTGATCCGGTCGCTGTCCTATAATGCGGATCTGTCCGGTGAAATTACAGAGGAAACTCGGGAAGTGTTGCAACAAGCTTTTCTGGGTCAGCATTCTCAGCTTAGTCATATACTCTATTGCAACAGAGAAGATGCAAAGAGAAATGAAACCTTTCTCAAAGTCTTAAATCCCAAAACTGAGGATGATTATGTGCGTGTATATTCTTTAATTTCGGGTGAATTTGATGAGAAAGATGTGAATTGTCCCTTTACTTGCCGGGAAGAGCTTCGGGAATATCTATGCCAGTATATGAATGAAGAAGAAGCCTATAAGCTTAGTGAGGCAGTCCGAAAAGGACGATTCTATACGGGAGAACCGGTTTGCGAACAGGAACGGGACCTAAATAAATTTAAAGATCATCTTGTGCTGCTGCCTGAAGATATTGTAAATGTGTTTTCAGGGATCAAGTACTTACCTAAGAAAGAACCGCTGCAGCGTATCATCCATTATGCCATCCTTGCAGCCAACAGCCTGATCAAAAACAATAATGAGATACGATTGGAACTATGTTAAGCTTAGAGTGTGGAGAATGAAATGAAGACAATTTACTTTGGGAAATATTATAAAGATGAGACCCTGGAAAAAGAGAAGATCGAATGGCTGGTACTAGATGAAAATGAAGACGTTCTTTTTATTGTCTCAAAAAAGGCACTTGCTTCACGCCCCTTTGATCTATCAGGAAACGGATGGGAAAAGAGTGATATTCGAAAATGGCTGAATTCAGAATTCTATTATGAGGCTTTTAAGTCCGAAGAAAGGCATTACATCCAAAGAACAGATGTGGAGACAGAGGATGTTTATGGAATGCGTTGTGGTTGGACGCAAGACGAGCTGTTTTTATTGAGCTTTGAGGAAGTGGAAAAGTATTTTCCAGATCCCATTTCCAGAATCCAGGAAAAGAGCCAGTGGGCTCAGTGTGCGATTGAAGAAGACAGAAAGGACACAAATGCCTGGTGGTTGAGGGATAAAGGTGCATATGATTCAGCAGGCCTAATGGTTTTGGAAGATGGCAACTATGAGAGCATGAGCGGTACACAAAACATAGAAGGAATCAGACCGGCTATGTGGATACTTAAAAGCTACACTAATTATGTGGACTCTGAAGTGCCAGTCCTTGAAGGTCAATTAAATCTGTTTACAAAAGGTATACTCTAATTAAACATTAGAAAACCGACTCCTTTCCTTGAAAAGAAGTCGGTTTTTTATTAATGTTGGGATGTGACTAATGTTGCTTAGAGTTCTGTGGAATTCTCAGAGCAAAACAAGATATACGATGGTCTTATAGCTAAAACACGGATGTACCACACAGAACAGCCGAGGATACCGTATTAGGCGAATGCAAACAGGGGTTGTTTAAATTGTGTTAGCTTATTTTTGAAAGGCACAACGGGCAAAGACCATCGGTTGAAAAATCCTCATTCCCTAGAACACTACTAGTAAGATCATTGTAGTGATTATTTAGTTTGTTAAACGCTCCAACTGATTGCTCTGAGTAAAATACGCCTTGAGCACCTACTGCAGCACAGCAAAGATGGGAGTATTTCATTCCTTGAGTAAGCATATTTGAAATCTGTTTTTGATCGTAGAACTGGTTAATTGAAACGGAGATATTAGTTTTTATCAATTCAGATATAAAGCCGGCTGTCAACCAATCACCAGCACCGGACGAATCAATCACAGGTCCACAGAATTCAGAAGGTAAATGAACCCAGTCGGACATTTCACCATTTTCTTGAATGTGTGAAAAGCACAGGCCTTCTTGACCCTGAGTGGAAATGAGCAGCTTAAGACCTTTTACTGTTGTCCTAATGCGTTCAGCGATGCTAGGGAATACTCTATCCGAGGAAAACTTAACGATATCGGCATGGCTTGCACTCTTCAAGAGACTATCAATATTTCTAGCTGTATTTGGTTCATACACAACTAGTCCGTGATGTTCCCGAATAATGTCCATTATCTTCCTTATGCCTGGAGAAGATCTATCACAATAAAAATAATCGAATTCACCAAAATCAATATCCATACATCCCAAGTCTCGTTCAGTGGGAAGCGGTAGCTTTAATATCTTTTCACCGCAATTTGGACAACAGGTAAAAAAGTCATGCCCATTATTCTCAAGTATTTCGATTATTCTTGGTGTTTTCGCGGCAGTCCTTTTATAAATTATTTCTTTTACACCAAGTGAAGCAAGGGTTTTTGACAATATTGCTTCAAATTGGTCTGAATATCTCTCGCGAATTATACTGCAATCAAAACCAATTTGTGACAGGACAGAAATAACATTTGCACAGGAACCTCCGTTCATTATTGTTGTTTGCTTCTGGTTATGAACAACATCTATACACATTAATCCTGCACCAAGTATCTTTGTTTTTTTCATAACACCCACCAGTTTTAGAAGTTTGACAGTAGAAGACATGTTAAATTACTACTAATAGTATTGTCGTCCTGCTGTGTGATTTTATATCCTTTATTATTGACGTTTAAAAGACTAACATTTACATTTTTTCTTTTTAGATCGAAAGCAGCCAGAAATACACCTATTGACATAAGTTTGCTTGTAATTGCAGAAAAAACAAATTTGCATTCACCTAAAGGAGCAAGCACCTTTTTATAGTGCATAGAGGTTTCGTACAAACTTTCACGCACTCTCAACGGATTAGTTTCGGAAGCATAGATAATATTCTTTTTATCAATTTTCCAGTCACTAAATAGTTCTTTCCTGTAACCAGTTAAAATATCATCAGATCTCCTAACATCTACCGCAGGGAAGGGGACAACGGGACAAATTTCATCGATATGCTTTGAGCTATTAATCAGAAAATCGTAGTGCTTTTTTAGGAGCGGTGAGTTAACTTCGCCTAATATTGGATACCATACCAATACACTTTCTAAATCTTCCGTAGGAGCGGAAAAACCTTGCATTTCATGTGCAAACTCATCAATCTCGACAGGCTCGGTCCTTAAATCTATGGTATAATTTTCGTTAACCATTATATAAATATTTTGCTCTTTAGTGCAACATGTTAGTAACATATTGAGCATACAAAGATAAATTGATTGGGGCAAAGCGCTTATGTCAAATATTATGTCAGAAAATGTACCTAGTTCGTTCGAAGAGGTTTTGATTACCTTGCATGCACTTATTTCTGCAATATAACGGCTGTTTCTTCCGTCGTTTTGCCAAAAAGTAATGTGTTTTTCTTGAGATGGAATGTTGGTAGTAATAGACTCTAGAAGCTCTTTGTTTTTATTGCTATCACCAATATAATCCCTAGACGGGGATGTTGCACCCTCATCGAAGGTAACTTTCCACAGGGTAAAAGGAATCCCTGTTTGCAGGAATTTCTGAACTCCATCACACATGCGTCTATCAAAGCCCATGCCAAGAATATACAAGAAACGTTTGTCGGATGAGTAATTCGACTTGAACCATTCAGAAAGGTTACCTTGCGTAATAATTTGGCGTCTTTCCCATTTGTTATTCATTAAGAAAGCCCCCATTTGTAAAATGTAAATTCGAATTAAGACTCTCAATTTGTTCGGTGCAGATTTTATTCAAAAGTTCCATATTGCACGGTTTCCATCCTCCATATGCCAAAGGAAGTTTGAAGTGCACACATATCCAACGATTGAGATAAAAAACTGTGACGGGTTCATCTTTGGATCCTTGCTTTCCTGCTTTCATTCTTAAAAGATTTCCCGAAACACATGTAGCTAGCAAGGATTTTACGGCACTATATTTTTCTTCACTTATAATGCTGTTTAACAAAGGATCTCGTATACCGATTCCTGTATATGCCCCTCCAGAGTAAGATGCAGTGCCAATTTCTCTTGTGAGTATTCCCATAGATGCAATGTTTTCTAACAGCATTTTAATTTGTCGAGAATTTGAATACATTACATCCAGTTCATCCCAGCGTTTTTTTGCTAGTTTTGAGAGTATACGATCCTGCTCAAGTGGCGAGACGGTGGTGATATGTCGTTTTTTGCTGGCATATTTATAGGATAGTCTTCTTTCGAAAATATGCCCACAGCAACTTAGAAATTGATATACGTTATTAAACGATAAGAGAAATAGCTTGTCTTTTCCGTAATAAAACGGGAGAGAGTTCTCTATACAAAGATAATACTCTGCTATTGACCTAAGTGTGTTGTCGCATATAACTTTGTATAATTCGTCTTCTGCTGGCGCTAAAAAATAATCACTAATAGCCAACTGTTGGTTATTCAGTTTCCGATCTATGAGAATTTTGACTGCTCTCAATGTGATAGTTTTTTCAAACAAATCAATGTGGCTATCCGAGTTGCAGTACGTTTCTTCGTTTAATGACACATATTTAAGGACTTCTTCTTGCAGATTATCATAAGCTGCACACAGTTTTTTGTAACTATCTTTATCAAGAGACCAATCAATTCTGTCGCTAATACATGAACTAAAAGAATTTATATCAATTGACGTATTTGCTTTTACTCTGCGATCGGCTATTGATTCAAGAGTTTTGTAAAAGGATTTGGTTCGTCCTCCTTCACGTTGATCTTCAAGCTTCCTTGAGATGTAGTCACGTCCGGAAATACCATCCTTACCTAAAAGTTCGTTCTCATCCAAGGCATAGCTTCGCTGAGCGAGCCAAACACCTACGCGCGCTCGCACGGTAAACAAACTCTCTCTTAAGACGCTGCGCTGCTGTATAGTAAGTTTGTGAATATCGTCAAGCATAAACAACACTTTGTCCACCACTTGCTTTCCATCATACAACACTTTTGTAGACTCGAAAAGCTGTACAATTGACAAGTAATTGTGTATAAAAGCAACGGGCTGAGATGACTCCATATTATTTATAGAAGCACATATTTTTTTCTCTTCTTCACATGCCCAAGTGTAAAAATCTTTCCCTGTCCAGTTGGCATCAAAAACAGCGCTTAATTCAGCAGGGATATCTACAAAAGAAATTCGATCTAAATCTCGCCCGTCTGTCTTTTTAAGAGCAAGTATGCTTTTCAAAGCTTCCTTGAGGATTCTAACATTAAGTAAAGCAAAAAATATTTGTGTACTAATGCCATTTTCATAAATATCCTCAATAATTTCGTAGTTGCGTGCACATGAAATTTGGATACCTAAGAGACGTACACTATTTGAAACAATTACTCCTAGCTCCTCCAAAAATGCATAACTGTCAGGATTTTGCTTTTGAGACTGGACTATACAGTTAAGAACATCGGGGGAGAAAAAATGAAATATTGAAGACTTACCGCCTCCAGGGGATGAAGAGAAAAAAACAATGCGTTCAAACATTTCTTCAGATATAAATGGCGTGTCATCCGCAGTTTTTGTGTCAATGACAGTATGATCAAAGAGCGCGGTGAATGTTTCACTAGAGTCCACCATTTCAGCATATGTTGTATCAAAGGGGTTTCGTGGTAACATTATTCTCTCACATCCTTATGTCGTGTCACTCTAGGGAAAAGAGCATTCTCTCCAGCCCAAAGAATAGGCAGAGAGTTGTTAGGCGTATTGTGATACAATACTAATGCCAATGAACATCCGTCAAAGCCATGGTGGGGATTGTCCATATTTCCTTTCTTGTAATGCGAGTCTTCAACAATACTCGGAATATAGTACTTTTTCAACCAGGCTTCTTGTTCGTCGGTTAATTCTACACGTTCGATTTTTTGCAAATAATGAACGTGAATGGAGTAATTTTTTCCCTTACAGTATTCCGCAAGGTTTTTCTGTAAGGCTTGATATGCTTGCTCGGTGATTAAGTAAATTATTATATGAATCTCCGGCTTAGTGTCTTTGCTAGAACCAAGGATTTTTTCTTTCTTTAGATGGTTAAGAACTTTATCAATTTTGCCTTTCCATTTCCCGTTTTCGCGCCTAAGGTAACTAATGCCACTTCCAGAAAAGTCATCAAGCAGAAACACATTTCTAAAAGTGTCTGATAAGTAATCTGTAGGCAAAGACATTTTGGAGGATAAGTCTTTGGTTCGCTCCTTCATTTCGTTAATAATTTCGTCAAATTTTGTATCAGATAAATCATAGCTTACGCAGACTTGATCGTGATCCAGCTTGCTAAATCTACGGAACACATCGATTCGTGCCCCATCGCTCATTGCTAAAAATAATGATTGTCTTGAAATAACTTTTGTGACATTTTCTGTCAGACTCGGCTCGCCGCAGTTCTCATTAATGAGCGTTTTAGCCTGTTTTTCTAAAAAGGGCAATACTAACTCGGGATAAACGGTATTCACTAAATGCTGCATTTCCGCCGGAGAAATGAATACCAAGTTGTTAAGAATAAAATTAAGAGCCAACTCTCTTTCGTGGTTAGCATCAAACTGATTCAACCATATGCAGAGGTTCTCAACAAATCTACTGCTGGGCTTGTATTGTTGGTATTGATCGTATTTCAGTTCAGATAAATCATCAAGAAGCTCACGATATTTTTCTATCTCCTCTTCAGACCAATCTAATGTCTTAGAGAGTAAGCGCTGTGCTAATTCTTGCTGCATTCATTTCACCTCCTATTAGACGATTATATCTTCAAATATGCTTTAGAGAAGCACAATCCCTTTTTGGTTATTTTAAGTTTGCTCAAATATTCCAAAGTTGCATTTGGACCGGACAAGCCTAGCGAGGCAATATTCCAACATGTTTTTGTCGATATTGATATTGAGCCAACGCTAAGTGCATACTCATGATCTAGAAGAGCATAGTCGTTTCCAGTCTCGTCTCCCGAATCGCCTATACAAAGAACTTCGCCGCAACACTTTTCCTTTAAAAAAGTGATAGCACTTCTTTTGGATATAGAAGATAGGGTTATGTCGATTGAATGATCAGATTTTGCTAACTTGACCCCGGAGATTTCATTTTCAAGAATTTTACGGGTTAAAAAAGAATAAACATTGGTTAGGGTCGGTATTGAACCCTCAACAGAAATACAGGTATTTCGTAACGATTTTGTAATATCTGCAAAAGCTGTTTCTGCTTCTAATACAGCACAAATCTCTTGTAGAACGGGAGCAATGTGATTAGTTGCAGGGGCAGGAGTTTCTGCAAGAGGAAGAATGCTTGCTCCTCCGTAATAACAAATGTATATCATCTCTTGCAAATGTTTAGGGATAAGATTAATTAATTGATCCCTAATTGATTTGCCTCGTCCGGTTGCAAAACAGATTGGTATACCTGCTTCTGCAAAGTGTTTAATATGCTCTATACAGGCTATATATGTTGAATCGGTTACATCATTCTGCTTTATAATGGTATTATCGTAATCAAACACTAGTCCACCGAACGACATAGCGGATAGCCTTGAAAGATAGTTTTTAGCAGCTATACTTATACCAATACAGTTGCTCCCGGACAATCCCATGCGCTTAGCTTTTCTTGTAGTGGTACGAGCAAGTATATTGTTTGCGTGATGGGAAGAAAAACCGGTTTCAGATAAAGGGTTGTAGCATAGATGATATAACTTTCTCCCATATTCCGGGACACCGGGCTTACCAGGATCAATTCCTCGGTTTTCGCCAAGTTTTTGGACAATATAAAACAACTGAAACATTAGTTCTATTGTTGCACTAATGCCTACTCGTTCAGAAACAATAATGGCTGTTTTAATGGAAGCTGGGAGTAATTTGATGGTTTTTTCTGCTAGTGTCTTTTCACTTGAAGTAACAAAACAAATAACGGAGGTGTCGGGGTTTTTAGCAATCCAATGATGCCTTCCGTGGGCAAAATTTCTCAAATCGGCGGGCATTAGATTTGCCAGACCGGCCTCTGTACATTTTGACTCGAAGTCTGCTACAACAGGTGTTGACCACCTGCCGCCAAGAGCAATGATGGAGCGAGCATCTAAGCAAGCGAGAACATCATCGGAAAGGGAACTGTCAATGTCAACAGGTTTGCTTGTGCTACACTTAGTTATATTGTTAAAGGACTTTTCAAAGATACTTAAAGCGCATATGCTGGAGTTAACAGCTAAGAAACCATCTTTACCGTGGGGCAACGATATTTCAAGATAGCTATCGTCGTTATACTTAGATCTCGCTTCGGCTACGAGCTTGCTAGACTCACGGATACACAAAACAAATGTGCTTCTTGCTTCGTTTTTCTTGCAAAAATTATATGCGTTAATAATGTCAGCATTGTTTCCACTAGCGGAGAAAAACATAACATTATAAGAATGCAGACCATTCGTTGAATTCATTAGTTCGAAAGGAGTAATGGCTTTTGAAAAGCCTCCTAAAGAATCAATCAATAGTGCACAGCTAAGAGCCACAGCAAAGGAGCCACCAGATCCGACAACAAGAAAAGGCGCAGAGAGGTTGTTAAGAATATATTTCTCCAATTTGGAACTATCGATATTAGAGGAAAATGTATATGTTTCACTAATTGATTCGAGCTCTTGCTTAAAAGGTCTTCCCATTTACTCACCTCGTTAACAAATATTATAGGCATATATCGAGCAAGTAGAAATAGAATTTTATTATATCCTACTACACAATAATAATATCATGAGCAATATAAAAAGGCAATTGTTTTCTGCCATTATGTAGATTATACCTTAGAAAACGGTAAGATTAAATGATATCGGCAGATAATAAAGGATGCTACAGAGCAATAAGGAAAAACGCTCGATTCAGTGCAAGCCTGTAATGTTGTCTATAGTTGTGTGTTTTTTGTTTTCTAAAGGCATTAAAGTAGTGTAAAAAATGGGGGGATATTGGCTAAGAATTTGAGAGCTTTCATATCTTTAGTGTTTTCAGCATCTGACAGTTGTATAAAGGTTAACCCTATAATTGAGGGCGTTGGCATAAAAACCGCATGCTTGCATAATGGTAAGCATGCGGTTTCTTGTTTGGTTGCTCGTAGCTTATTTAATGCTAAGAACAACAATCGCGCTAATCACGAAAGAAACATTTGTTAATCTATCAATCAAAAGTAACAAAGGTGTCAGTAAACTATCTTCGCTCAGTGAAATAGGGTGCCGTAGTACAAACAGAAAGAAATTCTGTAGAGTTTGCTTTTATTAATTCTTGTGGTGCGATATTTCTTTCATCGCTAATAAGTTTTATGATAATACGCCTTTCAGTTGTTGTAATAAGAGGACTCTTCTTGCGCCTTTACAAAGTTTGGTATTTGGGAGATTAGGTACAGGGGGATATTTAGCACTTCTTCACCCGAGGTGTCGATCTTCATAGAGGTTTTAACAGAATACTTTGGTCCATACTTTTTTCGGTATTCCGCCAAGGAGCGAGTCTTGACATTCTTTTCTGATTTGACTTCAATGGGAATGATCTCGGCACCGCTTTGGATGATAAAGTCCACTTCTGCAGTATTACCGCTGGACCAATAATATGCGGTGTTATCCACGGATTTCAACAGTTCGCAAAGTACATAGTTCTCGGTCATAGAACCCTTGAACTCCCGATAACTGGGGGTCGCATTCAATACTATCTCATAAGGCAACTTAGAGAGTTTACGCAGAATGCCTACATCGGACATATAGAGTTTGAACGCAGTATCATCTGCATAGGAAGAAAGAGGAATAAACGGCTTTTCAATTTTACTGACTTTATAAACCAAACCAGCGCCAATTAGCCATTCCAGAGCATCCTCCAAATCTTTGGATCGCCATCCCTTCTTCACATGGCTAAAAATAAATTTTGTATTTTCCTTGGCAAGTTGTTCCGGGATGGATCGCCAAATCGCAGTCAGTTTCGGAAAGTCTTTTGCTGGAGCATGTTTAGCAAAATCCAACTCATAGCTGTTGATGATTGCTTGCTGTACATTTTCAACCTGCTCAATATTGTAGGTCTCACGCCACACCTTAACAACTTCTGGCATACCACCGGTAATGTAATACTGGCGCAAAAAAGTTGCTAATCTCTCACCAATCACTTCGGGCAGATTGTCACCCTTCCTAAAATTTTCTACAAACTCAGTAAGATGCTGAGGAGCAGTAGCACGTAGAAATTCTGAAAAGCTCATTGGATAAAGGGTGAGAAAGTCTACCTTGCCTACAGGGAAGGATAATTGTTTTTGCAAAGCAATGCCCAAGAGAGAGCCTGCACAAACAATGTGATACTCCGGTGCGTTCTCACAGAAGTATTTCATAGCCGTAATAGCTCGCCCGCACTCTTGAATCTCATCCAAAATCACTAGGGTTTTTCCGGACTCAATGGTTTTGCCCCAATACAGACCCAGTTCAAAGATAATGCGTTTTGTATCATAATCCTTTTCGAAGACCTTCTGCAGTGCATTATTTTCTTCGAAATTAAAATAAGCGCAGGATTCATAATGCTGCTTTCCAAATTCTTTCAACAAGTATGTCTTTCCACATTGTCTAACACCTTTCAGAATTAGCGGTTTTCTGCCCGATTTTTCCTTCCATTCGACAAGTTTAGAAATTAATAACCGTTCCATATCGTTACAACCTCCGCGAAATATCCACTATTTTTGCAGTTAGATACTGCAAAATCCATATTTATTATACGCTGATGGCGTATAATTGTCAACGACATATTTGGCGAAATCTATTTGATACATTATAGAGTAAAAGAAAATGTATAAGAGACAAAGCTTTTATGTCCCTGGGAGATGCGATTATTGCGTTCAAATTTTAAAGTTCGTACGGGTGTCATAATGTTGACCATCTGGCCGCCGACGGAGCCGGCCTCACGGGAGGTCAGGTGACCGTTGTAGCCGTTAGTCAGGTTAACGCCCACTTCCTGAGCAGCCTGCATCTTAAAGCGGTCCATAGCTTCCCGTGCCTGGGGAACATTGATCTGATTGTTGTTCTTCATTGTAGTTTCTCTCCTTTTGCTTTCTTGGAAAGTCCGGCACTTTCCGAAGAAAGCACTTTTCTTTCCGCAAACATAGCTTTGCCGAAATTGCACATATTATAAATGCTTCTTTTCGGAAAAAGCCACAGAAAATGGAAAAGCAGTTGTTTTGGCAGCAAGCTCTTTTCGTTTCGCCCGTCTGACACGGTTGATATGGCGTCCAAAATCGCCCTTTGCGATCAGCTCAGATAGCACATACTGGATATAAGTGGGTACTGTGCAGGCATATGCGCCAAGCAGCTGTTCATATTTCTCTGCCAGCGCTGTTGGAAGGACCATATATGCCACACGGAAGGAAGGGGAGATGGTCTTGGAGAATGTATTCATATAGATCACATTGCTGCCCTTTGTATGGGAAAACAAAGTTTCCTCCGGCTTTGTGGAAACGGAAAATTCCGATTCGAAATCATCCTCAATAATCAGCCGACCGTCTGTTTCTGCCCAGCGAAGATATTCGTGGCGCTTGGAGGCGGTGGCGGTGACACCAGAGGGGAAGCTGCGGTAGGGAGATATGTGCAAAACATCTGCCCGGCAATCCCGCAGGGCATCCGTGTCGATGCCGTCTGCACCCAAAGGCAGTTTTTCAATTGCCACATCCGCCTGGGTATAGACCTGCTCGATCATATGGTAAGAGGGGGTCTCAATGGCATAGACACAGTCTTTGCCCAAAAGCTTTATGAGCTGGGAATACAGCTGCTCCGAGCCGGAGCCGATAATGATCTGCCGGGTATCTGCGCTGATCCCTCTGCTTTGTGCCAGATAAAGGCGTATGGCATTGCGCAGCGCAAGACAACCGCAATTGTCAGACCGCTCAAAAATGCCTTCGCCCATATCGCTGATCACACTGCGCATCCGTTTTGCCAGCACGGAAAAGGGGAAAGAGACTGCGGTGTCATCACTGGGGCTGTGGGAGGAACGTACAAAATCCTTTGGCGCGGAGGCAGCAAAGCCGTCGTCAGTCCGGAAGATCACATAATAGCCGCTGCGCTGCCGGGATTCTACATAGCCTTCGTCGCACAGCAGCTCGTAGGCGTGCTCCACGGTAATGCTGCTGACCCCGGTATCTGAGGACAGAACCCGTTTGGATGGCAGCTTGCTGCCCAGAGGGTAGACTCCGTTTACGATGTCAGCGCGCAGGCACATATAAAGCTGCAGGTAGGCAGGCGCTTTGATCTGCTTATCAATAATATATTTCATCTGATCCTATCACTTTCTAAATTATAATATATTTGATATTACCAGACTATTATATACCAAAAAAAGAGCGCATGCAACAAGAAAGCTGTTGCAAAATGAAGTGAAGCATCCTTTTCCGGCTGTCAAATTTCTGTTTGACGAACAGCTTACCTAAAACGCACGTCATTGCGAAACCAGTCCGCAGACTGGTTGTGGCAATCCGTTCTCCTATCGGAAAAGCATTGTTATTGCAATGTTTTAGTGGAATGCGGTTTGCCACGTCGCGCTATGCACTCCTCGCAAAGACGTGGAGGTACGATGGCTGGCTGCAATGTTTACAACTGACCGTCAAACTGAAATTTGACAAAATGAGGGAGGTGGCTCAGTTTGAGCCACCTCCCAATTGGTTTCATTTATTTTGATTGAATTAACATTCAAAATCAGCGTCGTCTGCCAGGGTGGCAGCTTCTTCAACGGCTTCAGCTTCGCAGCAGCAATCGTCACCGCAGCAGCAATCGTCACCGCAGCAGCAACAGCACTTTTCCTTGCACCAGGCAAACAGGCCCTTTGCCCAGGCTACGATCTTGTCGCCGTAAGTAGCGACCACATAAACAATGCCGGCTACCACTGCAAGCGCAGCCAGGATCTTCATAACAGTATTAAAAACTTTCATAGTAAAACCTCCTTAATTTTATCTTCTATAATCAGTATAACCAAGATAAGGGGAAAATGCAATAAAAAATATTTCAAAATCAAAGATATCCGTACATTCCCCGGACGCTGACCTCTCCGGAGGTGACTGTTTTCACAGAGCCGTCGGCAAATCGAACGATCAGACCGCCTGCTTCGTCCAGATCAAGGGCAGTGCCGTAGCAGGTGTTATCCCCCTGCACAAGCAGAATGTCTTGCCCCAGGGTGATGCAGTCTTTTCGGTAGCAGTCCATCATCTCTTCTTTTCCTGAAAGCAAAGACCGGTCCATATCCACCAAAGCCTCGATCATTGCCGCAGCTAAACTGGCAGGCTTCACAGCTTGACCGGAAACCATAGAAAGGGATGCAGCCATATCCTGAATTTCCGGCGGGAAATCGGCTTTGGTTTGGCAGCAGTTGATGCCAATGCCGATAATGGCATAGTCCACAAGCCCTGTATTGGGATCGGGAGAAAGCTCTGTGAGGATGCCCCCCAGCTTTTTTCGGTTGAATACCAGATCGTTTGTCCATTTGATCCCGGGGCGGAGTCCGGCAGCCTGCTCTACCGCATTGCACATCGCCACAGCTGTGGCGCAGGTCAGATGCATCAGCTGGGCAGGCTTGCAGTTGGGGCGGAGAATAACCGAAAGGTAAACGCCCATACCTGCAGGGGACGAGAAGCTGCGACCCAGCCTGCCCCGACCGCCGGTCTGATGCCCTGCGATCAGAACTGTTCCGTGGGGCGCACCGTCTTTGGCAAGCTCTTTTGCTTTTGTATTGGTAGAGTCAATGGTATCATACCAATACAGAGTGTCCCGCCAGGGACACTCTGCTGATAACCTAGATAAAATAGATTCTTTCATTTAATCAATGTCACGGACAATTTCCGCAGGGGGATCGTCCAGAATTTCAGGATGCCGCAGGATGCTGCGGTAATGCTTAAAGAAGGCGGCATAATAGTAGCCGTCTACGATGCGCTCGTCCAGAACGAATTTTACATCGATGTACTTTTTCTGCACAACAGAACCGTCCTCCTCCACTTCCAGCGCCCGGCGCTTACAGCCGAATGCACCGAAGACAGGCAGGTTGCCGAAGTCGTACAGATGGTGATAAATGGGTTTGATGCCCAGAGAACCCATAGAGGTGAAGAACAGACTTCCGTGGAAGGGGCTCAGCTCCAGCAGGAACTTAGGCAGCAGACCAAAGTAGTCCAGAAGCTTTAATAGCCACACCACAAACTTCAAAACCACGCTGGGGATCAGGTTGAGATAACCGATCAGGTTGTCCAGATTGGAGTCCAGCTCCTGGGTGGCCTTTACGCCTTCAATGGCGGTGTTGAGCTTGTGATACACATCCACAGCAGTGTCCCGGGGGTTCAGGTGGACCTTAATGGAAGTGTCCGGGGAATCCACGGTCATTTCTTTTTTTATGACCATACAGTACTGAATGTCCTCGCCCCGGGAATAGACCTTCTGACCGGAAATAAACCGGTTCAGCTGGGGATACTTGGCAACACCACGGACATAAGCGGCAAGCAGAACGTGGGTGATGCCGAAATCTGTCAGTCCCTCTTTCCGCTTTTGACGGATGTAGCGTTCAATATGTGTAATTTCAAAGGACTCTTCAAACAGATTGGAGCAGGTGTTCCGCTCTACCTGGAAGTAGGCGGTGATCTGCGCCATCGGTGCCAGGGTGCGGATCTTACGGCCATCGCTGCGATCACCCCAGGTGGGATGATATTCCCCGGCGGGATGGACACGGATCGCAAACACCATAAACACAAAGCCCAGTGTCATCAGCAGGTCCGGAACCAGATGCAGAAGCTCTGCATAATTGCCTGCCAGTACAGCTGCCCGGTTCAGATACAGCAGTGCTGCTGCAGGGAAGGCAAGCAACGGGATCAGCACCAGTGTCAGCTTTTCTCTGCCGCTGGTGATCTGGGTATAGATCACAGCGATGAACAGCAGCGCAATGGCGTACAGTGCCACCACCAGCTTATCAAAGCCGAAACCGGCAAAGACAAAGCAGTAATAGATCGCGTACATCCACACAGGAATGGCGGTTTTATAGAATTGTTCTTTGCCGTTAATGAGGGCGATGAGCACATAAAGCAGGGATGCCGCCACCGGCAGAACGATTTGGCTCCACACTCCGGTTCCTTTCATACCGGGTATTGCGATGCGGGCCACTGCCGAGCATACCATACAAAGTGCCATCAACCAGGTCAGCACGCTTTTGCGGCTGATGTAAAAATGTGTTTTCTTTTCCATAACATATATAGTATAACAAAATTCGACAATTTTGGCAACCATCAAAAGAAAAGTTAAGTGTCATTGCGAACCAGCGCGCACGCTGGTGAGGCAATCTCCAACTTAAGATGGAAGGATGTTGCTTAAAGAATGGCTGCTTTCGCTGCGGCAATATACTCCGGCGCCGTGCCGCAGCAGCCGCCCAGCAGGGTAGCGCCGGAAGCAAGGCAGTCTTTCATAATTTTTGCAAATTCTTCTGGCATCATCGGATAGTGGGGGAGATTATCCTCCCCGATCACCGGATTGCCTGCGTTGGGCTTACATACCAGCGGACCTTTTACGGATCTGCGCAATTTGCTCACAAGATAAGGGGTCATCATATCTGCGGCAACGCAGTTAAAGCCTACCGCTGCTGCACCCATTTCTTCCAGATTACGCAGTACCCCGCCTGCATCCATACCGGAAAACAAAGAGCCGTCTGCCTGCATCGTAAAGGTATATAACACTGCGCCTGCGCCCTCTAACTCGGCAGCAGTCAGGATCGCTTCTGCCTCCTGAGGGTACAGAAGGGTCTCTGCTGCCAGAAGGTCTGCACCGCCGTCAAGGAGTCCTTTGATCTGACGGCGGTAGTTTTCCACAAGAGAATCAAAATGATTCGGGTCCCAGCTTTCTGTAAAGGCCGCAAGGGTGGTCAGGTTTCCTGCCACCAGACATTCCGGGGCAGCGGAGCGGGTCAGGCTGACAAGGTGGGCGTTTACTGCCTCTGTTTGCTTATGAAGGCCCACTTTCTCCAGGGCAATGGGCTGTGCCTGAAAGGTGGGGGCATATAAGATCTGACTGCCGGCCTGGGCATACTGCCGCTGGAGCGTTACCAGTTTTTCCGGATTGGCAAGAATCCATTCTTCCGAGCAGCAGCCACGGGGCATACCAACTTTTTGCAGATTAGAGCCGGTTGCGCCGTCCAGCAATCGCACCCCGGCTGCAATTTTTTCGTGTAACTGTTCTTTTGTAAGCATATACTGTCCTTCTTACTGCACTTCAAATTACTGTTTATCAAGGTAGGGCGGGGGCTTGCCCCCGCCGTCGATAACTGAGCATTCTAGCGGCGGGAGCAAGCCCCCGCCCTACAGTGAGCCTGACCGTCAAACTGAAATTTGAATTGGGCATGGAATTTGGTAGTATTATAATCCAAATTGGGAAAGATTGCAACAAAGATTGACGATAGGGGTAAAATCTGATAAACTGAAGAAAAATAACTAAAGGAGCAAAACAATGAAAAAGACTGTTTTAAGAGAATATGCCCGGCTCATTGCCCGGGTTGGCGTCAATGTGCAGAAGGGGCAGGAGGTTCTGATCCACGCAGACCTGGATCAGCCTGAATTTGTAAAGATCTTGGTAGAGGAGTGCTATAAGGCAAAGGCAAAGGAAGTGACTGTCCTTTGGAATTACCAGCCCCTTCAGAAGATCCACACCCGCTACCAGTCTGTAAAGACCCTGGGTGAGGTGAAACAGTGGCAGAAGGAACGGCAGCAGCATTACTGCGACGCCCTTCCTTGCCGTATCCACCTGATCAGTGAAGATCCGGACGGCCTGAAGGGTGTGAATATGAAGAAAATGTCTCAGGCGCGGCAGCTGAGCTACCCGATCCTGAAGCCTTATATCGACCAGCGGGAAAACAAGCAGCAGTGGTGCATTGCTGCTGTCCCCGGCGCTGCCTGGGCAAAGAAGGTGTTCCCGGGACTTCCCAAGGGAAAGGCAATCGAAAAGCTGTGGGAGGCGATTTTGTATACTTCCCGCGTAAACGATGACCCCATCGGCGCTTGGGAAAAGCACAATGCCGACTTAAAAGCCCGTTGTGACTACCTGAACAGTCTGGGCATCGAAAGCCTGCACTATACTGCCGACAACGGCACAGACCTGACTGTGGGTCTGATCGAGCAGAGCCGTTTCTGCGGCGGCGGTGATACCAGCCTGCAGGGCATTTACTTTAATCCCAATATCCCCACAGAGGAATGCTTTATCTCCCCCAAGCGGGGCGAGGCTGAGGGTATCGTCTATTCCACAAAGCCCCTTAGCTATCAGGGTCAGTTGATCGAAAACTTCTGGATGCGCTTTGAGGGCGGTAAGGTTGTGGAAAGCGGCGCAGAAAAGGGTGCACAGCTGCTTGCGACTCTGATTGCAATGGACGAGGGCGCTGCCTATCTGGGCGAATGTGCCTTAGTTCCCGAAAGAAGTCCCATTGCGGAAAGTGGCCTGCTGTTCTATAATACCCTGTTCGATGAGAATGCTGCCTGTCACCTTGCCATCGGTATGGGCTTTGCCGATACCATTGTGGATTTCCAGAATAAGACCCTGGACGAGTGCCGGGAACTGGGCATTAACGATTCTATGGTCCACGAGGACTTTATGATCGGCTGCGCATCTATGAACATTGATGCCAAGACCCGCGACGGCAAAGTTGTTCCCATCTTCAGAAACGGTAACTGGGCGTTTTGATACGGGAGAGTCATACTTTCTCTCCGGCGAGAAAGTATGCAAAGAGCCGCCGAGGACCTCCCGTATGGTCCTCGGACTCCCCAGACGGCCTAAGGGGGAAGCAAACAGGCTTTTACAGCATCGACCATTCCTTTGCTTCCCCCTTAGGAATCCCTTTGTTAGCTTCTTCTATATATTTTTTAAAAAAACTGAAAAAAACACTTGCAATCTGAAACTATCTGTGGTATGATATGCGGGCGATTGAAGATTGCTAGGGCAAGTGCGCCCTTTTATGCTATGAGAAAGAGGTGAACAATATGAAGGAAGGTATCCATCCCAATTACGAACAGACTACAATTCGTTGCGCCTGTGGTAACGTTTTTACAACCGGTTCTACCAAGAAGGACATCAGAGTTGAAATCTGCTCCAAGTGCCACCCTTTCTATACCGGCAAGCAGAAGCTGGTTGACACCGGTGGACGTGTTGATCGTTTCAACAAGAGATTCAATTTGAAGTAAGACGAAACTGCACCACAAAAAGTGGTGCAGTTTTTCTTTTTTTCTTGTGTGTATACCGTATTGTGTGATATAATAAGAAAAATGTGAAAGTCAAATTTCTATTTGATAGGCAGTCACACTGTAGGGCGGGGGCTTGCCCCCGCCGTCGATAACTGAGCTTTTGAGCGGCGGGAGCAAGCCCCCGCCCTACTATAATCAGTTCGATAAACAGAAATTTGATACCGGAGGCACTATGGAATCGAATTTTGAGAAAAAGCAGGAGCGGGCGGTACTGGTTGGACTGAACGCAGACTGCTTTAGAAAAGAACAGACCGCCACGGACGAAACCCTGGAGGAACTGGAAGCATTGCTGGAAACTGCCGGCGGCTTCTGTACAGGAAAGATCCTGCAAAACCGGCACACTCCCGATCCCCACAGCTTTATCGGCGAGGGCAAGGCGCTGGAAGTGAAAATGCTGGTGGAGTTCACGGAATCTACAATGGTGATCTTTGACAATGAGCTTTCACCGGGCAATATCCGGGCGCTGGAAGAGATATTAGGCGTTACAGTGCTGGACCGCAGTGCGCTGATTTTGGATATTTTTGCCCAGCGGGCAAAAACAAAAGAGGGCAGACTTCAGGTGGAACTGGCACAGTATAAGTATTTGCTGCCCCGGCTGTCCGGTATGGGCAAAAGCCTTTCCCGGCAGGGCGGCGGCATTGGCACCCGGGGTCCCGGTGAAACAAAGCTGGAAACCGACCGGCGGCACATCCGGGAGCGGATCGCACGGCTGCAGTCGGAGCTGGAGCAGGTGCGGCAGGTTCGGGGTGTTCAGCGGGAGCGGCGGATGAAAAATTCCGTGTCGGTGGTTGCCATTGTAGGCTATACCAACGCTGGCAAATCTACCCTCTTAAACCAGCTGACCGGTGCAGGAATCCCTGCCAACAACCGGCTGTTTGATACCCTGGATACCACCTCCCGGCAGCTGACTGTGTCAGACAATTTGGATGTGGTGCTGTCAGACACCGTTGGTTTTATCGCAAAGCTGCCCCACCATCTGGTGGATGCCTTCCGGGCGACCCTGGAAGAGCTGGAATATGCAGACCTTTTATTACACGTCATTGACGCCTCCGACTCCAATCGGGAGGAGCATATCGCGGTGGTGGACAGCCTGATTCGCAAGCTGGCTAAGGAAGGCACAAAGGTGCTGCAGTGCTATAATAAAGCAGACTTAGTAAGCCCTGAGGACATTCCCATCGGAGAGGATATTGTGAAGATCTCCGCCGCCAAGGGCGAGGGAATGGATGAACTTCTAAAGGCAATTGAAAATGCGCTGGGTCACAGCCGTCATCACATTGTTGTCACCTTGCCCTATCACTTGGGCGGTATGGTGGACACTCTACACAGCAGCGCCCAGGTGCTGGGCGTGGATTACACCGGTGAGGGCATTGTGGTAGAGACCATCGTTGATCCCATTTTGTACGGAAAGCTCAGGGAGTATATCACAAAGGAGTGCTGAGTTTGGACGAATATTTAGTGCCAACCGGCTTTGGCGAGGACGAATTTATTGAAAAAAGATCCCGTTTTATCGGCAGAGTCTGGTCTGTGGAAACAGAGGAAGAGGCGCTGGCGAAAATTCAGGAAATGAAAAAGCAGCACGCCGATGCCACCCATAATTGCTGGGCCTATATCATCAAAGACGGACCAATGCGCTTTTCCGATGACGGCGAACCGGGCGGAACGGCAGGAAACCCTATGATGCAGGTGCTGCAGCGGGAAGAAATTTACAATGTAGTCTGCGTGGTGACCCGGTATTTCGGCGGTGTTTTGCTGGGCGCGGGCGGCTTGGTCCGTGCCTATACCAAAGGGGCAAAGATTGCCGTAGATGCCGCCGGCAAATCAATGAAGCGGGTGTGGTCGGTGCTGTATGTGCCCTGCCCCTACACCTTTTACGAGCGGGTAAAGCTGGAGGTGGCGGCATTTGAGGGCATCATCCGGGATACTCAGTTCGGCGCAGAGGTGGAACTGGAAATTCTGGTGTCACAGGAAAAAGCGCAGCCCTTTTTAGACAGACTGACAGATATGACCTCCGGCACAGTGGAGGGAATGGAAACCGGACAGGAGTATCGAGCCTTTCCGGTACATAAGGGGGAGTTACAATGACCTTACGGGAAGAACTGGAGCGGCAGGAACACGAAAAACTGAATTCCTGCGCTGCCTTTGCAGATGAGAGCCGGGGACGGCTTCGCTCCATAGAGGAAGATCCCTGGGATGTGCGCACTTGCTATCAGCGGGATACAGACCGGATCATTCACTGCAAGGCATTCCGGCGGCTGATGCATAAGACTCAGGTGTTCCTCAGCCCGGAGGGTGACCATTACCGTACCCGAATGACCCATACCATAGAGGTCTCCCGAATCGCCAGAACCATTGCAAGAGCCTTAAATCTTAATGAGGATCTGACGGAAGCGGTAGCTATGGGACACGATCTGGGACATACCCCCTTCGGTCACGCCGGTGAAGGGGCGCTCAGTGAAGTGTTGGGACAGCGGTTCTGCCATAATGAGCAGAGCTTGCGTGTGGTAGATATTCTGGAAAACGAGGGTGCAGGTCTGAACCTGACCTATGAGGTTCGGATGGGTATTTTGGGTCATACCGGGGATTTTATTCCAGAAACCATGGAAGGACAGATCGTCCGCTGGGCAGATCGGATCGCCTATGTAAACCACGATATTGACGATGCCGTCCGCGCGGGCATTCTCAGCAATGAGGATCTGCCTAAGGACATTGCAAAAATATTGGGAAAGACCCACTCGCAACGGATCAACACCCTGGTATGCGATATGGTAAATACTTCCCGGGAAGCAGGAAAGATCGCCCTGTCTCCCCAGGTGGACAAGGCACTTGCAGACCTGCGCAGCTTTATGTTTGAGCGAGTCTACCGCAATCCGGTGGCAAAGGGCGAGGAGATTAAGGCAAAGGATATGCTCAAGCGGCTGTATGAATATTACTATCATCATCCCCAGGCAATTCCGGAGGATTTTCAGCCCCAGCTGTCCTTTGACGGAATGGAGCGCACTGTTTGCGACTACATTGCCGGAATGACCGATAACTATGCGGTAGATAAATATGCCGAACTTTTTATCCCAATGGGCTGGAATGTTCGGGGATAATGTGTTATAATAAATTATTCTGAATGGGAAATTCCTATCTGACGAACGAATATGCCGTAGGGCGGGGGCTTGCTCCCGCCGCTAAAAAGTCCAGTTATCAACGGCGGGAGCAAGCCCCCGCCCTACAGTATGACTACCTGTCAAATTGATACGAAAGGAGGCGGAGAGCTTGGCTTTTCCCCAGTCGTTTATTGATGAACTGATTGCCCGAAATCCCATCGAGGATGTGGTGGGTCAATATGTGAGCCTGAAGCGATCCGGCTCCAATATGTTCGGTCTGTGCCCCTTCCACGGGGAAAAGACCGCTTCCTTCTCCGTTGCTCCGGATAAGGGCATTTACTATTGCTTCGGCTGCCATAAGGGCGGCGGCGCAGTGAACTTTATGATGGAAGTGGAGGGCCTTTCCTATCCGGATGCAGTCCGTGCCCTTGCCAAGCGCGCAGGTATGGAAGTGCCGGAGGACGAGCAGTACCAGAGCCGCTATCGCCATCAGGAGCGCCTGTGGGCGCTGATGAAGGAAGCTGGCAGATTTTTCTACGAGCAGCTTTACGCCCCTGTGGGCGCGGAGTGCCTTGCCTATGTGCAAAAGCGCGGTCTTAGCAAGAAGATCGTTACCCAATTCGGCATCGGCTTTGCGCCTAATTCCTGGAACGCCCTTGTGGATGCTATGCGCAAGAAGGGCTATACAGATCAGGAGCTGCGGGACGCAGATCTGGTAGGCGAGAAGAACGGCAGAATTTACGACCGTTTCCGCAACCGGCTGATGTTCCCCATTTTCGATGTCCGGGGCAATGTGATCGGCTTTGGCGGCCGTGTGCTGGATGACTCCAAGCCCAAATATCTCAATTCCAATGAGACCTTGATCTTCAACAAGCGGAAAAACCTTTTTGGTATGAATTTTGCCAAAAAGACAAAAGCACCGAGCATCATTCTGGTGGAGGGCAATATCGATGTGGTAGCCCTGCACCAGTACGGCTTTGACAATGCAGTGGCATCCCTGGGTACATCCTTAACGGAAGAACAGGTGGCACTTCTGAGCCGGTACACGGAGCAGGTGGTGCTGACCTATGATACAGACGAAGCCGGTCAGCGGGCAGCCCAGCGGGCGATCCCTATGCTGGAAAAGGCAGGTCTGAAGGTGAAGGTCCTGCAAATGAGGGACGCAAAAGACCCGGATGAATTCCTCCATAAGTTTGGCGCAGACCGGTTTAAACTGCTGCTGGAGGACTGCTCTGACCGGGTGGAATATCAGCTAAATGCTATCCGCCAGAAGTACGACCTGAAGGAAGATGCCCAAAAGGTGGCGTTCGTTCAGGAGGCGGCAGGCCTTATTTGCACACTGGACAGCTCTGTCAAGCGGGAGGTCTACGGCGGGCGTGTGGCAGAAGCCGCTCTCATCAGTATGGAGGCTATGAAGCTGGAAGTAGGCAAGGCGTTCAAGCGGCGCACTGCAATGGAAAAGAAAAAGCAGGAGAAGATCGATCTTGCGCCGGTCCGGGCGTTGCAGCCCAAGGAACGGTCTATCCGTTACAATAATACAAGATCTGCCGTTGCAGAGGAGGGCGTGATCGCCCAGCTTTTGCAGGAGCCTGCACTTTTCGAGCAGGTGGGAAAGCTCACAGAAAAGGATTTTTCTGTGGAAGTGTTCCGCAGAGTATATTCCCAGCTTTACGCCCGGCATACCCAAGGGCTGGATATCAGTGTAGGTGTTTTAGAGGATCTGACCCCGGAAGAAACATCCCATATCACCGGTGTGGTCCAGCGCCATCAGGGCACTGTCAACCAGGATGCCTTTACTGACTGCGTAAACAGAATTTTGTCTGAGGGGCAAAGCGCACGGGTCAGCACTGACGATGACCTACGGGCAGTGCAGGAAAAGTTCAAAGCGAAAAAAGGAACAAACCTATGATCTTGGAAAAAGAACAGACCGCCGAGGATGTTTCTCAGTATTTGCAGGATATCCGGCAGTTCCCCCTTTTGAGTCAGCAAGAGGAACGGGAGCTGGCAGAGCGCTGTGCTGCCGGGGATGAAGAAGCCATTCGCCGGATGGTCAATTCCAATTTGCGGCTGGTGGTTTCTGTGGCAAAGGGGTATATCGGTCGCGGTGTGCCGCTGCTGGATATGATCCAGGAGGGCAGTATCGGTCTGGTGACTGCGGCAAGGAAATTTGATCCGTCAATGGACTGTCGGTTTTCTACATACGCCACCAAATGGATCCGTCAGGGGATCAGCCGCTGCGTCATGGAACACGCGGGACTGATCCGTGTGCCCCGTTATACAGCCGATAAAATCAAAAAACTTCTAAAAGCACGGCAGGAATTGCAGCAGTCCGGCGGGTCTGTGGATATGGATGCGCTGGCAGAACGCAGCGGCATCCCTGTAAAAAAGGCAGAGGAGCTGTTGCGGCTTTTGCCGGAGGTGCAGTCCCTGGATGGGGAGGATGGGGAGCTGTTGTCCCTTCCGGAGGATATCCACGCACCCGAACCCCAGGAGGAAATGATCCGGCAGGAAATGAAAATGATCCTGGAAGAAATGCTGGGACAGCTAACAAAGCGGCAGCAGCAGGTACTGCACCTGCGCTTTGGCTTAGACGGCGGCGAATGCTGCTCTTTGGAGAGAATCGGAGAAATTCTGGGAATTTCCAAGGAACGGGCGCGGCAGTTAGAACACAGTGCTGTGGAAAAGCTGCAAAAACTAGGTACCGGTTTCGGATTAGAAGAATTTTTAGAATAAATATAAGGAAGGTTTTACTTATGGGAAAAACATATTCTATCGCCATTGACGGCCCTGCAGGCGCAGGCAAAAGCACCCTTGCAAAGGCGCTTGCCAAGGAGCTGGGCTTCTGCTATGTGGACACTGGGGCAATTTATCGCACTGTTGCGTATTTTTTGGATCTTCTGGGCATCAGCCCCAAGGATGCAGACGGCGTGGAGCGGTATCTGGACGAGCTGACCATCGGCATCGAATATGATGAAGAAGGCAAGCAGCATATGATTATGAACGGAATGGATGTGTCCGGAGAGATCCGCACCCAGGATATTTCTCAGAAGGCATCTCTGGTTTCTGCCTACCCAATTGTCCGGGAAATGCTGCTGGATATGCAGCGGGATGTGGCAAGAAAGAACAATGTGATTATGGACGGCAGAGATATCGGCACGGTGGTGCTTCCGAAGGCGGATGTGAAGATCTTCCTGACCGCCTCTGTGGAGGTCCGCGCCAAGCGCCGCTATGATGAGCTGATCGAAAAGGGACAGAAGGCAGAGCTTAAGCAGATCCAGAAGGAGATCGAGCAGCGGGATTATCAGGATACCCACCGCCCCATTGCCCCCCTGAAGATGGCAAAGGACTCTGTGAAGCTGGATACCTCTGAGCTGGACATCCCCGGCGTGCTGGCAGCTATGAAAAAGATCATCGGGGAGAAGATCCCTGTATGAGTGTCCGTGTAGCAAAAAGCGCTGGCTTCTGCTTCGGGGTCAACCGGGCTGTCGAGCTGGTAGAGCAGTCTGCAAAGACCGGTGAGCCTGTATGTACCCTCGGCCCGATCATCCACAACCGTCACGCGGTAGAGCATTTTGAAAAAATGGGCGTCAGGGTGATCGAAAAGCCGGAGGATGCAGCGCCCGAAGAAACTGTAATTATCCGATCCCACGGTGTTACAAAAGCAGTGTATGAAGAACTGGAAGAGCGGGGTGTGCAGATCGTGGATGCTACCTGCCCCTTTGTCAAGCGAATTCACGGGATCGTGAGCCGTGCAGAGGAGGAGGGAAGACTGCCGATCATTATCGGCACACGGGCACATCCGGAGGTGGAAGGCATTGCCGGTTGGTGCAGTAAATGTGAGATATTTGAGACGCCTCAGGAACTGGAAGATTGGATAAAACTGGAAAAAAACAGGGTGGATTTGCCAATTTGCATAGTTTGCCAAACCACATCCACAGAAAGCTTGTGGAATTCGTGCGTAAAAATTGCAAAAAAAGAGTTTACTAACGGAAAAATTTTTGATACAATATGTAAAGCTACTGAATCCCGACAGCGGGAAGCGGCGCAAATTGCCGCCCAGTGTCAGGCTATGGTGGTTGTGGGAGATACCCACAGCTCCAATACCGGACGATTGGCAAGCATCTGTCGGGAACACTGCGACAAGGTTACGCTGGTGGATAACGCCGGAGAGCTGGACCCTGAATTTTTTCGCGGTGTATCTGAGGTTGGAGTCACTGCCGGTGCATCTACCCCGGCGTGGATTATAAAGGAGGTCAATAAGACTATGAGCGAAATTACGAATGTTGAGGCTATCCAGGAGGAAAACTTTGCAGAGCTTCTGGAGCAGTCCATCAAGACTTTAAATACAGGAGATAAGGATACCGGAATCGTCACCGGCATCGGTGCTACCGAGGTTCAGATCGACTTGGGCACAAAGCACGCCGGCTATATTCCCTACGATGAAGTCAGCGCTGACCCCTCTGTCAAGCCTGAGGACATTCTGAAGGTTGGCGACGAGATCGAAGTGTTCGTTGTCCGCGTGAACGATCAGGAAGGTACCTGCCAGCTGTCCAAGAAGAAGCTGGACGGTATGAAGGTTTGGGACGACATCGCTGTTTGGTGCGAAGAGAAGGCTACCGTTGAGGGTGTCATCTCCGAAGAAAACAAGGGCGGTCTGGTTGCTAACATCAAGGGCATCCGCGTCTTTATCCCCGCTTCCCAGTCCGGCATTGCCAAGGGCGGCGATATGGCTACACTGGTCGGCCAGACTGTGCAGCTGAAGATCACTGAGGTCAACCGGGCACGCCGCCGTGTGATCGGCTCTATCCGCGCTGTTACGGCTGAGGGCCGTAAGGCTGCGCAGGAGAAGCTGTGGAGCGAGATCGAAGTGGGCGCTAAGTATCACGGCACTGTTAAGTCCCTGACTTCCTACGGTGCATTCGTGGATATCGGCGGTGTGGACGGAATGGTCCACGTTTCCGAGCTGAGTTGGAATCGTATTAAGACTCCCGCTGATGTTGTCAGCGTGGGCGACGAGATCGATGTTTATGTCATCTCTTACGATCCCGAGAAGCGCAAGATCTCTCTGGGCTACAAGACCGCTGAGATGAACCCCTGGAATCAGTTTATGACAAATTACAACATCGGTGATGTTGTGGATGCTAAGATCGTGAAGCTGATGACCTTCGGTGCATTTGCACAGATCATCCCCGGCGTTGACGGCCTGATCCACATTTCCCAGATCGCTAACGAGCGGATCGGCAAGCCTGAGGATGTTCTGGCTGAGGGTCAGGAGGTTCAGGTGAAGATCACCGATATCGACGCTGAGAATAAGCGCATCTCCCTGTCCATCCGTGCTCTGCTGGAGGTGGCTCCTGCTGAAGCAGAGGCCGAGGAAGAAGCTCCTGCTGAGGAAGCAACAGAGGCTGAAGCTGAATAATTTCATAAATACATACCGGAGCCATCAGGCTCCGGTATTTTTACAATCGTAGGGCGGGGGCTTGCTCCCGCCGTCTGGAATGTTGGGGTTCGATGCCCCAATATTCCAGCAGCATTGCAATTTGAAGGTGCGGTAGCGGCGAGAGTAGAACCCCCGCCCTACCATAATCAATTCGATAAACAGTAATTTATGAGAATATGGAGGAACATCTATGGTGAAGCATATTGTTGTTTACACACTCAAAGAAGGCGTCAATAAGCCGGAAGCAGTGGAGCTGATCCGCTCTGTGCTGGAGCCGCTGGTGGGAAAGATCCCCGGCCTGCAGAAAATGGAAGTAAGGCCCTGCTATCAGGGCGGTATGGACTATGCGCTGTACTCCGAATTTGACTGCAAGGAGTCTCTTGCAAATTATGCAGAGCATCCTGCCCACCTGGAAGCCAAGGAACATTTCTGGACAATGCTCGATCGTAGAGTCTGCGCAGATTACGAGGTGTGATATATGAAAGCAGTTGTTACGGTAGTCGGTAAGGACCGGGTGGGTATTATTGCCGCTGTCTGCACCCATCTTGCAAAATTGCAGATCAATGTTCTTGACATCAGCCAGACGGTTATGCAGGGCTATTTCACAATGATGATGGTGGTGGATACCTCCGCCGGCACCCTTCCTCTGGCAGAGCTTGCCAAGCGGATGGAGGAGGCAGGCAAGGAAATGAACCTTTCCATCCGCCTGCAAAGAGAAGATATTTTCGATGCAATGCATCGGGTGTGAGGATACGCTATGCTGAATCTGAAGGATGTTTTATATACCCAGGATATGATCGATAAGCGGCACTTAGATATCCGCACCATCACAATGGGTATTTCTCTTCTGGACTGCGCCCACGAGGATGTAAATGTTTGCGCCCAGAAGATCTATGATAAAATCACCCGCCGGGCAGAGAAGCTTGTGAAGGTGGGTCAGGAGATCGAGTGGGAGTTTGGTATTCCCATCGTCAATAAGCGGATCTCCGTCACCCCTATTGCGATCGTGGGCAATTCCTGCAACACAGATTCCTATGTGCCCCTTGCCATTGCAATGGACAAGGCGGCAAAGGAATGTGGCGTCAATTTCATCGGCGGGTTTTCTGCTTTGGTGCAGAAGGGCTGCACGAAGGGTGACTGGATTTTAATGGACTCCATTCCCGAGGCGATGAAAGCCACCGAGCGGGTCTGCGCCAGTGTCAATGTTGGTTCTACCAAGGCAGGCATCAATATGGACGCGGTTGCGAAAATGGGTCAAATCATTAAGAAAACCGCAGATATCACAGCCGATAACGACGGCTTGGGCTGTGCAAAATTGGTGGTATTTGCAAATGCAGTGGAGGATAACCCCTTTATGGCAGGTGCGTTCCACGGGGTAGGCGAACCGGAATGTGTCCTCAATGTGGGCGTTTCCGGACCGGGCGTTGTGTATCACGCATTGCAAGGGGTCAAGGGTGAGCCTTTTGATGTGGTGGCAGAAACTATTAAAAAGACCGCCTTCCGGATCACCCGTATGGGTCAGATCGTAGGCGTGGAAGCCTCCAAGCGGCTGGATGTTCCTTTTGGCATCGTGGATCTGAGCTTAGCACCCACCCCCGCAGTAGGCGACAGTGTTGCCCGTATTTTGGAGGAAATGGGTCTGGAAACCTGTGGTACCCACGGCACAACTGCCGCACTGGCACTACTGAACGACGCTGTGAAAAAAGGCGGCGTTATGGCAAGTAACCACGTGGGTGGTCTGTCCGGTGCATTCATTCCTGTGTCCGAGGATGAGGGTATGATCGCCGCTGCAGAGGCAGGCGTCCTGCAGCTGGACAAGCTGGAGGCAATGACCTGTGTGTGCTCTGTGGGTCTGGATATGATCGCAGTACCCGGAGATACCCCTGCGGAGACAATTTCTGCCATCATTGCAGACGAAGCGTCGATCGGTATGGTAAATACCAAAACCACCGCCGTGCGTATTATCCCTGCCCCCGGCAAAACCGTCGGTGACCGGGTGGAAATGGGCGGACTATTGGGCAGTGCCCCGGTAATGCCGGTCCACAGTCAGTCAAGCTTTGACTTCATTGCCCGCGGCGGCAGAATCCCCGCACCTCTGCAGAGTCTGAAAAATTAAAAACAAATTTCTGTTTGACGAACACCCATTGTAGGGCGGGGGCTTGCTCCCGCTGTCTGGGATATTGGGGCATCGAACCCCAATATTCCAGTAGTATTACAATTTGAAGGTGCAGTAACGGCGGGAGTAAACCCCCGCCCTACCATAGTCAGTTCGATAAACAGGAATTGAACGGTTGGTTATTTCTGTCTGGCGGTTATGATTGCCCCATCCCTATATCTATACCTATATCTATAACTATAACTATATCTATATCTTTTACTTTTACTATATCTTTTACTATATCTAGTTACTACAGGTTGTTTCCGGTCTGTATGGTTTTCGACCGTCTGTGCGCCCGTTCCAGTGTCGGCCTGATGGCGCAGAAAACCGTTGCAGGAGCAGGCTTTTTCGCATCCAAGTCTGGCTCGGTTTCGTCCAGGGCATATTGGCAGAGCATTTCGAAAAATTCCAGTTTTTCTCGTTTTGTTTGAAATTTTTCAGCACATTCCCAAAAAGAACGGTAGAATGTAAATTGATTTCTCATAGCTTTTTCCTCCTTTTGTTTCGCAGTTTGTTTGTTTGCGCTGCCATTATACAAATGTCTGCGGTCAAAATCTTCCCGTTTTTTTCCCATCCTTATGAAATTCCCTTTCCTGTGGATAAAGTTATGGATAGTCTGTGGATAGCCTGTGCAAATCCCTTTTCGTGCAAAAATCACAGTATCTCGTTAATACGAAAACTATATATATTATGCTATCAAATTCCTATTTATCGAACTGACTACGGTAGGGCGGGGGTTTACTCCCGCCGTTAAAATGTTCGGTTTCGGCGGCGGGAGCAAGCCCCCGCCCTACAATGGGTGTTCGTCAAACAGAAATTTGACAGTTTCTGAAAGAAGGAGGTGACACCAGTCACCTCCTTTTGATGCTTATCGATTTTTCCAATTCAGGATTTGCATAATACCTTCTACCAGCTTCTCCAGCTCTTCCGGCGTATTGTCCCGGGAAAGGGAGACCCGGAAAGAACTGTCAATGATCTCCGGCGATAAATTCATAGCAGTCAGTGTATGGCTTCTATGACCCTTGGCGCAGGCAGAGCCTGCGGAAACACAAATCCCCGCATCCTGTAAAATGTTGATGCTGTTCTGGGTGGGCACACCGGGGATAGACAGGGAAAGAATATGGGGGGCTTCGTGGGCACCATTGATTTTTACGCCTTCCAGTTTACATAACTTCTCCGCCAAGCTGTCCAGCATTTCTTTTTCCCGCTGAACATCCTGCCGGAATGTGGCATTGAGGGCAGTACAGGCAGCAGCGAAACCGAAGATTGCCGGCGTTCCCTCTGTGCCGCTGCGGTATCCGTTTTCCTGTCCGCCGCCGAGAAGCAGGGGTGGGAAAGACTTGAGCCGGGGACTGATATAAAGTGCGCCCGCACCCTTCGGTCCGTGGATCTTGTGAGAGGAAACAGAAATCAGGTCAGCGCCCAAGGTTTTTGCAGCAAAGGGGATTTTCAGGAAGCCCTGAACCGCATCTGTGTGGAAAATGGCGTCCGGGGCAAACCGATGGGCCAGCTTTACCATTTGAGAAATAGGCATCACCGCGCCGGTTTCATTGTTTACCATCATAATGGAAACCAGAACCGTATCTTTCCGGAGGGCTGCTTTCAGGCTGTCAGCAGAAATGCGGCCCAAGCTGTCCGGCTGCAGATAGGTTACCTCGTATCCCTGTGCCTCAAGCTCCTTCATACAGTTAAGAATGGCGTGGTGCTCAATGGAAGTGGTAATAATGTGCTTATTTTTCTTGCCGTACCGCTTGACTGTGCCGAAAATCGCCCAGTTATCCGCTTCTGTACCGCCGGAGGTGAAAAACACCCGATCCGGTTCAGCGCCCAATGCGGCCGCCACCTTTGTTCTGGCAGCACGGAGCAGATGGGCAGTGTCAATGCCGAAATTGTATAGGGCACTGGGGTTGCCCCAGCTTTCTGTTAGTGCCTGATTGACAGCCTCCACAGCCTCCTGACAAGGCTTCGTGGTGGCAGAATTATCTAAATAAATCATAAATGGTACATCCTTAATGTAGGGCGGGGGCTTGCTCCCGCCGCTTTTATTTTCCCACGCAGAATCGTTCAAAAATTCTGGCGGTAATATCCTCCCGGACCGTTGCACCGGTCACTTCGCCCATAGCATCCATCGCTGCCTCCACATCGGTCAGCACCGCATCCGGTGTTAAGCCAAGCATCAGTCCCTGCAAGGCAGAGAGCATTGCTTCGTAAGCACGGCGGACTGCGTCATACTGTCGGGGATTGGTCAGAACCGAGCCGTCACAGGGGATTTCTCCTGCAAACATCGTATCAATGGTATCTGCCAGCAGATCGAGTCCTTCTCCGGTCTTTGCGCAAATGGGGATTACCGTCATAAAGGGCAGATCACTGGGGATGACTGCCTGCCCCAAGTCAGATTTGTTGATCAGTGCAATGGCGTGTTCGTGTTCTAAGCAGGCATTGATTACTTCCCGGTCTTCATCGCTCAGGGGCTGAGAACCGTCGCAGACGAAGATCACCAGATCTGCATTTTCCGCAGCTTGACGGGAACGCTCTACGCCCATGGCCTCGATCCGGTCATCGGTCTGGCGAATACCGGCGGTGTCGATCAGCCGCAGTCGGGTGCTGCCTACCATAACCGATTCTTCCACAGTGTCCCGGGTGGTGCCGGC
>JAZQDL010000100.1:0-44603 GCA_045546835.1 Faecousia sp. | reverse complement strand
TACGGCGCGGACACCCTGCGTCTTTACGAGATGTTTATGGGTCCTCTGGAGGTATCTAAGCCCTGGAGCACTACAGCGGTGGCTGGTGCGAGAAAGTTCATCAACCGTGTGTGTAACTTCTTCACCGAGCCTGCCAACATCACCGACACTGATGACGGCAGGCTGACCAAGGTCTACCACCAGACCGTCAAGAAGGTCACCTCTGACTTTGAGGCGCTGGGCTTCAATACCGCAATTGCCCAGATGATGGTATTTGTGAACGAGGTCTACAAGAACGGCACCTGCCCCAGAGAGTATGCTGAGGGCTTCATCAAGATGATCTCCTGTATTATTCCCCATGTCGGTGAGGAGATCTGGCAGGCCATGGGTCACGACAGCACCATTGCCTACGAGAGCTGGCCTACCTACAGTGAGGAAAAGTGCAAGGATGCTGAGGTTACCATTGCTGTGCAGGTCAACGGCAAGATGCGGGGCACTGTGGTGATGGATGCAGATCTTGACAACGATACTGTGATCAAAAATGTACTGGCTGACCAGAAGATCGCTGCATTCTTAGAGAAGAACGGCGGCAATATCGTCAAGACCATTGTGGTCAAGAACAAGCTGGTCAACCTGATCGTAAAGTAACCTTTTGCGCCTGGATCTGCTTTGCGGCGCATTAAGGCGCAATAAAAACTTTTAGGCTTTTTAGGAAAAAACTGTTTTTTCTCTTGACATTCGAGGCGAAAATGCATATAATACTAAAGCCGTCAAATGGCCCTGAACGCATCCAGGATATAGCCGGATGCCATCGGAGGGAGGGAAAACAATGTCTGAAATTCGCGTTAAGGAAAACGAGTCTCTGGAAAGCGCTCTGCGTCGTTTCAAGCGCAGCTGTGCCAAGGAGGGCGTGATTGCTGAAGTTAAAAAGCGCGAGCATTACGTCAGCCCCAGTCTGAAGCGTAAGCAGAAGTCCGAAGCTGCCCGTAAGAATAAGAAGAGATTCTACTAATATTCCCCTTCTTTCTTTATGCTCTACAGACCCTACAGGTTTTTCCTGTGGGGTCTTATTTTAGTTCCTGATATAAGCCTACAGCTCCTTGGACACCTAACTGCAAAGCTTCTTCTGCCATTGTCAGAAGATCCTCTTTGGTGCGCTGGAGGGTAAATACTGCTTTGTCCGGATAAACATCCACATGGTAGTGGCAGTGAAGTTTCCGGTCAAGCTGCGGTGTTTCATAATCTGCACCTGCCGGAAGGGGGACGACACTGCAGCCGTGCTCTGTGACGGTAAATTGCTGCCTGTCCCCGGTGACTTCTAAAAAAATATCCCGTTTCAGCCACGGTGCCAAGTGTTTCTGTAAGGGGACATTTACCGGAGGAGGCGATAAAAAGACCGGGCAGTCGAAAAGAGGTGCGTATTGCTCTGTGACCGCCACCGGACAGGGGAGTGCTTGCAGGATAGCAGCTGTCATTTCCTTTCCCTCAGAGGTCACTGGGATCTGAAAGTCCAGCAGTATGGCCCTTGGAGAAAATTGGCAGACAAGCTCCCCCAACTGCGTTACAGTCACTTTTGGATCGTGTCCTCCAATGGGCATGCTGTCTTCTAAAAGGAGTATGCTGTTTGGCGGAAGATTAGAGGGCAGATTGGTAAGCCCGCTGCCGTAAGGAGAGAAGCGGCATGCCATATAGGCAAGCTTTTCGGGAAGAAATTCCTCCATTTCCCGCTCACTCATTGCAAGAAACACCTTTGACTCCATGGACAAATCCCTCCACGTATGCTATAATACTAACATAATCTATGAAAGTGGGCTGCTCGATATGCGTTTTCCATTTCTGCCAACTTTGATTGCCGACAGCGTGATGGACCTGACTCCGGAGCTTCTCTGTGACAGAGGAATCCGGCTGTTGATGCTGGATTTTGACAACACCATCGTGCCCTATACCACAAATGAGCCAACAGAACCTATGAGCGCCTGGCTGGAAAGGATGCAAGCATCCGATATTCAGATCTGTGTGGTCTCCAACAGCCATAAGGACCGGGTGAAGAAATTCTGCAGTACACGGGGGATCGATTGCATTACCCACGCGAACAAACCCTTCTCCAAAGGCATCCGCCAGTGCATGGAGCGGTACCAGCTGTCCGGAGGGCAGTGTGCTCTTGCGGGCGATCAGATCTATACGGATATTTTAGGTGCCAATTGCGCGGGCATACAGTCCGTTTTGGTGAAGGCGATCCATAATCATACTATCTTGCTGAAGGCCCGGCATGTACTGGAAATTCCCTGGATATTAGCGGCTAAGAACAGAAAATTGCCTGCCGATTTCTCCGAGAAGCGGTAATTTGTCCGAAAAATTCAATTATCTTTGAAAAAAATTCAGTTTTCCCCTTGCAAAACGTGGGATTTTCGGTTAGAATATATCAGCTAACATATTTATTAAAATAGCCCAAGAAGGGCATACACTTAGGAGGATATACAAATGATTTCTGCAGGTGAATTTAGAAACGGTGTTACCTTTGATATGGACGGCAAGGTAATGCAGGTCGTTGAGTTCCAGCACGTGAAGCCCGGCAAGGGCGCTGCTTTCGTTCGTGTAAAGATGAAGAACGTCATTACCGGCGGCGTAACTGAAACCAGTTTTAACCCCTCTGCCAAGTACCCCACCGCTTTTGTTGAGCGCAAGAAGATGGAGTATTCCTACAACGATGGTGAGCTGTACTACTTCATGGATCCCGAGTCCTATGAGCTGGTTCCCATCGACAAGTCCGCTCTGGATGATTCCTTCAGCTTTGTTAAGGAGAACGATGTCTGCACCATCATGAGCTACAAGGGCTCTGTTTTCGGTGTTGAAGTTCCCAATTTTGCTGACCTGGTGGTCACCGCTACCGAGCCCGGCTTTGCAGGCAACACTGCTACCAATACCCTGAAGCCCGCTACTGTGGAGACCGGTGCTCAGGTCAAGGTGCCTCTGTTCATCAATGAGGGCGACAAGATCCAGATCGACACCCGTACCGGTGAGTACCTGGGCCGCTCCAAGGCTTAATTCTTGGGATTAAGGAGAATAACTATGACGATTTCTGAAAAGGCCGCTTACCTGAAGAGTTTGATGGATGGCCTGAATCTGGATACAGAAAAGGCTGAAGGCAAGCTGATCTCCGCGATTGTTGAGCTGATGGGCGACGTGACCAAGAAGCTGTCCGACGTGGAAGACACCACCATTGCTATTTCCGACGAGCTGGATGAGATCGAGGAAGATCTGGATGCCATCGAAGACTACATTCTCGACGAAGAGGATGAGGACTACGAGGACGATTACGAGGATGACTTCGACGATTACGAAGACGAGGATGAGTACGATGAGGAAGGCTTCGACTTTGGCGACGAGGACACCACCATCTACGAAGTGAAGTGCAGCTGCGGCAATATTATCAATTTTGATGAGGATACCTTAGAAGAGGGCAGCATCATCTGCGATAATTGCGGCGAGACTTTAGAGTTCACCTTCGAGGACGACGAGGACTGATTCTTAATTTAAAGGGTGTGTTGCATCATGCATGCAACACGCCCTTTTTTATGTCCAAAGCCGTACAGTGAGAGAGGCCATAAAGAATCCTACAAAATCCGCAAACAGCGCAGCCGGTATGGTATAACGCGTTTTTTTGATCCCTGCCGCGCCGAAATACACGCTGATGGTGTAGAAAGTCGTTTCGGTAGAACCCAGCATCACAGCGGCGGTTCGCCCAATTTGAGAATCCACACCGTACTGCGCCATTAATTCCGTTCCAACAGCCAGTGCCGCGCTGCCGCTGATGGGACGGATCAGCACCAGCATAGCAGTCTCGGACGGGATCCCGAAAAGTCGAAAAGCGGGGGCAAGAAAATGGCTTATGACCTCCATGGCTCCGGAAGAGCGCAACATGGTCACAGCAGTGAGCAACAGAACCAATGTGGGGATCAGTGTGATCAGAAGCTTCAGCCCATCCGCGGCACCGGACAGCAGCAGATCATAGCTGTTTTCCTGTTTCCGCAGAGCAAAGGCACAGGCTACCAGCAACAGTAGGGGAACGATATAGTCGGTCATTTGCGCCATACCTTTCCCAGCGCCCATGCCGCCGTGACCCCGAGACCGGCTGAGCACAGGCTTGTAACCCACACTGCGGGGAGAATGTCGAAGGGTGTGGCGCAGCCAAGTCCGGTTCGGACAGCTGCGACCGTAGCGGGAATCAGCTGGATCGAGGCGGTATTCAGTACGATCAGCCGACATAATTCGTCAGATGCGATGCCCTGTTTCCCCGCCGCCATCCGCTGGGCCGCCTGGATTCCCATGGGTGTGGCAGCGTTGCCAAGACCTAAAAAGTTTGCGCAGATATTGGCACTGAGATGGTTTTTCAGAACAGAATCTTTTTTTGCAGAGGGGAAAAGTCGAATCAGTACGGGATGCAGGAGCCTTGAGAGCATTCCGGTCAGTCCGGCGTGTTCCATCAGCTTGCCCACACCTGTCCACAGGCAGATGGAACCTGCCATGGAAACAGCCAGTGTAATGCCTGCCTGCGCCCCTTGGGGCACGGCTGCCGAGAGCGGGGCAGCGTTACCCAGCAGAATTGCGGCAATGATGGAAACAGCCACCATGCCCATCCAGATCCAACTCATTACCATTTCCTATCCCCCCAGTGGTTTCAGCCTATGCGGTATTCCATCAGATATTTCCTGTCTCTTGTCCGCAAGGCGTTTTTGATAAAACTATAAAATAAAACCGATATGTTGCGGGCTTGCGCAACATATCGGTCGTGTGACTCGATTTATTCAATGCCCAGTGCGGCATCGTAGACTACATTTTTAGGAAGCTTCAGCTCTTGGGCGGTCTGCTTGACAGCGTCCTTGCGGCTGAGTCCGCCTTCCATCAGCGCGGCAACCCGGGCGGCGGCATCCTCTGGAGTGGGGCGTACCTCCTGCTTGGGCTCTGCACCTGCTACGATCAGTACAAATTCACCTTTGGGGGGCTGTTGGGTATAGAGCTCGATAGCGCCGCCCAAGGTGGTGCGGATCACCTCTTCGTGGAGCTTAGTCAGCTCCCGGCACAGACTGATAGACCGGTCCGGACCGAATGCGACAGCCATGTCCTCTAATGTGGCAGGCAGCTTATGGGGAGCTTCGTAGAAGATCATCGTCCGCTGCTCGTTGATCAGGGATTCCAGATGTTCACGACGGCTCTTTTTTGCGGTGGAGAGAAAGCCCTCAAAGCAGAATCTGCCGGTAGACTGACCGGAGATGCTGAGTGCAGTGATGGCGGCGCAAGGACCTGGAATGGCGCAGACAGTGATACCCGCCTCCGCGCACTGCTTTACCAGATCCTCACCGGGATCAGAGATGGCAGGACTGCCCGCATCGGATACCAGCGCGCAGGTCTCACCGGCTAAGAGCCGTTCTACGATCATAGCGCCTTTTTGTGTCTTGTTATGCTCAAAGTAGCTGACAAGGCTTTTTTTGATACCCAGATGATTGAGAAGCTTCAGCGATACCCGGGTATCTTCAGCGGCGATAAAGTCCGCGTTTTCCAGTGTTTCCCGGCAGCGGATGGAAATATCAGAGAGATTTCCGATAGGGGTGGGAACCAGATAAAGCATTCCGGGCATAAGTCATTCCTCCTCAATATGGTAAAGTCTGCGGTAGTAATCCGAGGGAGTTCCGTCGGCATTTTGCAGACAGGCTTCTTCAATGATAAGGCCGGGCTTGGCACCCTTGCGGCACTGCAGAAGAATCAGTGCAATTGGGTCGCCGGGCTGGTGGCGCAGCAGCTGCAGCCGTTTTGGCTCTAACTTGTGACGGCCAGCGCAGGCGCAAACTTCTGCCAGACGTTCGGGCTTGTGCACCAGAAAAAAGTCACCGCCGTAACGGATCGCCCATGCGGCAGAACGGAACAATTCCTCCAAGGAGCACATTTGCTCATGCCGTGCCAGTGGTGTAGCTTTGCTGCTGGGTCCTGCGGAAAAATAGGGGGGATTGGAGACACAGCAGTGAAAACTGCCTGGGGAGAGCAAAGAGGGGATGGTTCGCAGATCCGCGCATATACTGCTTAGACGGGAGGAAAGACCGTTTGTTTCCACATTGTGAAGTGCCATGCGGTGGGCGTTTTCGTCCAGCTCTACACCGGTAACGGTGCAGGTTGGGTCATCGGCGCACAGCAGAAGCCCTAATGTTCCGCAGCCGGAGCCGAGATCTAAAATCCTTGCCTGCCGGGGCAGGCGCACAAAACCGCTGAGTGCGATGGAATCGGTACTTAAAGGGAAAGCTCCCTCGCACAGCGTTAGTGTGAATCCGTTATGCAGCTGCTCCATGATGTACCTCCAGAAAGTGTTGCAAGAAAAATCAGCCTGCGTACTGGGCTTACCCAGCCACGCAGGCTGATAGCAAAATCGGAGAATCAACCTTCTACGATTGCTTCAGTGGGGCAGTTGTCAGCGCAGGTGCCGCAATCAACGCAAATGTCAGCGTCGATGACATACATCTCGTCGCCCTCGCAGATAGCCTCTACAGGGCAGTCATCAGCGCAGGCGCCGCACTTGACGCAAGCATCAGTGATCTTGTAAGCCATGATTTTTCCTCCATTAAGTATGTTATCCATTCCATAGGGAATGCACCTTTATTTTAGCATGTATTTTATAAATTGCAATGGGTTTTTTGAAAAAGGGTCGTATAATTTTGTCCGGGCTTGGGGAGAATTCCACAAGTTGGGAGGTACTTATGCGATATAGCACTCAAACGCAAAAAATATTGCTGTCTGCGGCACAGATCGCCCGAGGCTTCGGCCACGGCTATGTGGGTAGTGCCCACCTGCTTTTGGCACTGATAAACCGTCCGGATGCGGCGGGCCGTTTGCTGCAGGCAGCAGGTGTGGAAGCGAAAATGACGGAACAGATGGCAGCCATTTTGTATGGTGTCGGGACACCGGGATTGCCGCTACCCCAGGGCTTTACCGGGCAGATGCGTCGGATCCTGCAGGGAGCTTGCCGGGAGGCTGGGTATCAGAGCAGCTCTGTGGTGAAACCGGAGCATATACTCCTGGCGATGCTGCGACAGCAAAGGACAGCGGCGCGGGATTTGCTCATACTCAACGGTGTCAATGTGGAGGAGCTGTTTGATGTGGCGGTGGAGACACTGCACCACCAAAAGGGTGAGACGGAAAAGAAGGAAAGGGAGGCGGTCACAACGAAGCTGTTGGAGCAGTTCAGCGAGGATCTGATACTAAAGGCAGCGACCATGGAGCCGGTCATTGGCAGAGAACGGGAAATTGATACGGTGATCGGCATTTTGAGCCGAAAGAATAAGAATAACCCCGCTTTGGTAGGGGAACCGGGTGTGGGTAAAACCGCCATCGCGGAAGGTCTTGCCCAGCGGATGGCGGCAGGTACTGTGCCGCCCCAGCTGAAAAATAAGCGGCTTTACAGTCTAAATATGGCGAGCTTAGTTGCCGGTACCAAATATCGGGGTGAATTTGAAGAACGCCTCCGGGATGTGCTTGCGGAGATCCGCCGCAGCAGGGATGTGATCCTGTTTGTGGATGAAATGCACACCATTGTAGGCGCGGGGGCGGCAGAGGGTGCCATTGACGCATCCAATATCTTTAAGCCGGCGCTGGGGCGTGGCGAGCTGCAGATGCTGGGCGCCACTACACTGGATGAGTACAGAAAGTTTGTGGAAAAAGATCCGGCACTGGATCGGCGGTTCCGCCCGGTGATAGTGGAGGAACCGGACAAAGAGGCGACGCTGGCAATCCTGCGGGGCTTGAAACCGGGACTGGAGCGGCATCATCACATGCGGATCACAGAGGAGGCTGTACAGGAGGCACTGAGACTGTCTGTAAGATATCTGCCGGATCTGTATCTGCCGGATAAGGCGATCGACCTTTTAGATGAGGGTGCGTCCCATGCCCGGATGGAGGAACTGTGCGCCGGGCACGCCAGTCAGCGCCAGGAATTAGAAGAGGAACTGCAGGAGGCTGTACGGGACGGACGTTATGAAAAGGCGGCGCAGCTGCGGGATAAGATGCAGCGTTTGGCTGCCCGGGGCACAGAGGGGCGGCGCAGCAAGACTGTTACGGGCGCAGATGTGGCGTGGGCGGTGTCAGCCCGAACCGGTATCCCGGTGGGGCGGCTGACTGCCAATCAAAAGGAGAGACTGCTGCGTTTGGAAGATATCCTGCAAACCCATGTTATTGGACAGGAGAAGGCAGTATCGCAGGTGGCAGAGTGTGTTCGCCGTGGACTGTGCGGGATCCGGGAGGAAGACCGACCGGTTGCCAGCATTCTGCTCACAGGGCCTACGGGCGTTGGCAAAACAGAGCTGTGCAGAGCATTGGCCCGGGAGTTGTATGGCAGTAAAGAATCCATGATCCGTCTGGATATGACAGAATTTATGGAGAAGCACGCCGTTGCCCGGCTGATCGGTGCGCCTCCCGGCTATGTTGGCTACGAGGAGGGAGGCAAACTCACGGAGGCGGTTCGACGAAGACCCTACTCATTAGTGCTGCTGGACGAACTGGAAAAGGCTCATCCGGATGTGACCGGGATCCTTCTGCAGATCATGGAGGAGGGCGTGCTGACAGATTCCACCGGAAGACGTGTCAGTTTCCGCAATGCCATTGTGGTAATGACCTCCAATTTAGGAGGGAATATCCGTGGGGATGGTTTGGGGTTTCAGCCTGCCGGGCGGGACGGTCAGACGATGGAGGCGCTGCGGCAGCATTTCACGCCGGAATTCTTGGGGAGATTGGATGCGATTGTTCCCTTTGCGCCGCTGGGGCAGGAGGCAATGGTGGGGATTGCCCAGAAGTATCTGAATCTGCTTCAGACGAGAGCGGCGGCAAATGGTATCCAGCTTTGCATCCCGGAGGAACTGGCCCGGGAACTGAGTATCCGGGTGAAGCGGCAGGGCGGAGCCCGGCAGATCCGGCATTTAGTGCAGGAGCGGGTGGAAGGTCCTCTGGCGGTGTATTTGCTAAAATGTAATAAAAAACCGGGCAAGATCAAAATAAAACTGGAGGAGGGAAAACTCTCCTTTCAGGGCTAAATGCAACGCATGTTCTACTTGATTAGAACATGCGTTCTAAAATTGAAAAAACATGGAAATTCTTCGATAATTTTTGAAAAAAAGAGAAGAAAAATGTTGATTTTTATAAAACTATCCATTATACTATCAGTAAATGGAGCAAAATGGTAGTAAAGTGGAGTAAAATGGAGTGGAGGTGAGCGCAAATGATCGGCAAGTACCCTGCAAAGTTAGATGAGAAGAACCGGCTGTTCGTACCCGCAAAGCTGCGGACAGAGCTTGGAGATGACTTTTTTGTCACATTAGGTGTCAATTGCGGTCACCGCTGTCTCACCGTTTACACCGCTGAGGACTGGGCTACATTGGGACAAAATTACAATGCCCTTCCCATCTCCCAGCGATCTGCGGCTACCAGCCTGATTTTTATGAATGCCACCCAGTGCAATCCCGATAAGCAGTTCCGTTTTGGTCTGACCCAGTTCTTGCTGGACTATGCCGGCATTAGCAAGGATGTGATGATCGTCGGCCGGGCAGGGCAGGCGGAGATCTGGGATGCGGAGGAGTTTAAGCAGTTTGAACAGGAGAATCTCACCCCAGAAAAGCTGCTGGCATCTCTGGAGGCAATCGGGCTATGAAGGAATTTCATCATATTTCTGTCCTATTGCAGGAGTGTCTCGACGCCCTTGCGATCAAACCGGACGGTGTATATTTGGATGGAACCCTGGGCGGCGCCGGGCACTCCTCTCAGATCGCCAAGCGCCTGACCACAGGCAGGCTTATCGGCATTGACCGGGATCCGGTGGCGCTGAAAGCAGCCGGACAGCGGCTGGAGCCTTATAAAGAGAATGTGACGCTTGTTCATTCTAACTTCTGTGAAATGGCGCAGGTGGTAAAAGATCTGGGTCTTCCCGGTGTGGACGGGATCCTGCTGGATTTAGGCGTATCCTCTCCCCAGTTGGATGACGGAGAACGGGGCTTCTCCTACATGGCGGATGCACCGCTGGATATGCGGATGAACAGCGAGGATGCGCTCAGTGCCCACGCAGTTGTAAATACATGGTCTCAGGATGAGCTGAAGCGGATCTTATTTGACTACGGCGAGGAGCGTTTCGCGCCCCGGATCGCAGCGGCGATCTGCCGCAGGCGGGAAGAGAAACCTATTGAGACCACTCTGGAATTGGTGGATATTATCCGTTCGGCCATGCCGGCGCAAGCCCTTCGGGAGAAACAGCATCCGGCAAAGCGCAGCTTTCAGGCGATCCGCATTGCTGTCAATGATGAGTTGGGCTCTGTGGAGAAAGCAATGAAGGCGGCAATTCCCTTACTCAATCCCGGCGGCAGACTGGCGGTGATTACCTTCCATTCTTTGGAAGACAGGATCGTGAAAAACGCGATGGCAGATGCTGCCAAGGGCTGTACCTGTCCGCCTAATTTTCCCGTATGTGTCTGCGGAAAGAAACCGCAGGTGAAGATCATCAGCCGCAAGCCGATCATAGCAGGTGAGCGGGAACTGGAAGAAAATCCCCGTTCTCGGAGCGCAAAGCTGCGGGTGTGTGAGAAACTGTAATAAACAGTCCTCATTAGACGAAAGAAAGGAGTGGACGAAATGGCACAGCGAATCGACGTGCAGTATGTGCAGTTTTATACCCAGGGCAGTGCGGCCCAGCGTGTTGTGCCTGTGGCTCCTATACAAACCGGTAAGATGCCCCAAGTAAAAAAACGAAAAGTGCAGCGGATCTATGTGGATCCTGTTGCCACCTTGGGGATCGTAGTGGCGGTGTGCATGCTGATCATGATGGCGGTTGGTGTATTCCGGCTGCAGAAAGAGCAGCGTGAGACTGTCGCTTTAGAGCGGTATGTGGAACTGCTGCAGCAGGAAAATGAGAAGCTTGAGGCGAAATACGCCGCCGAGCGAAATCGATACGATGTGGAAAAGATCGCTTTGGCCCTTGGGATGATCCCAAAGGAACAGGCTCTGCAGATGTCCATTCAGGTGGAACTGCCCCAGGCAGAACAGATGGAGCAGGTGAGTCTTTGGAACCGGATCGGAACATTTTTAACAGGCCTTTTTGCATAAAGCGCGGCCCGGCCAATACACTCTAAATAAAGCTGCGATGGGCGGCGAGGGGTTCCCTTGCTGCCCTTTGTTTTAGGAAAGGGTGGATGGCGTGAAGAAGGGCGCAAAAAAACGGGAGTACAGCCGAATCCGCAAGGATACAGGACAGCACAGACGGATCACGCTTACTGCGTTGTTTTTAGGAATTTTGGCATTTGTTCCCGTTGCGGTGCAGCTGTATACGCTGATGATCACAGAGTATGACTATTATTCACGGCTTGCCCTGCGAAATCAGACCCGTACCACACAGGTGACGGCGGATAGAGGGATCATCTATGACCGGAACATGAATATTCTGGCATGCGCCCAAAGTGTGGAGAATGTGTATTTAGATCCCCATGAACTGAAGCAGTCCAAAGCGAATGTGGAGCAGATCGGACAGGTTTTAGGGGAAATTCTGGATTTGGATCCTTTTTGGATACAGGAGCAGGCCAAGGATATCAAAATGCGGTATAAGCAGATCGCCGCCCGGATCGACGTGGAAACAGCTGCCCGTATTCGCAGTTATATCAATGAGAACAATATATCCGGGATCCATTTGGAACCTAATTCCCAGCGGTATTACCCCTACGGCTCACTGGCAGCTCAGGTGATCGGTTTTACCAATGCCTCCAACACCGGGTCGGAAGGTGTGGAAGCGGCGTATAACAGCTATTTGGAGGGCTCTGCCGGCAGTGTGATCACCACCAAGGGTAATAATGAAATGGATATGCCCTTTTCCTATGAAAATTTTATTGCATCTCAGCAAGGCGACAGTGTGGTGCTGACACTGGATATGACCGTCCAGGCGTGCCTTGAAAAGCAGATGGAATTGGCGATCTCCCGGTACGCGGTGCAAAACGGCGCTTTTGGCATTGTGATGGATGTGAATACCGGAGAGATCTTGGCTATGGCAACACTTGGGAGTTACGATCCCAACAACTATTTGCAGGTACAAGATACCGAGACGGCCTATGAACTGGAGAAACTGCGGACAGAGTATCTGATGAAACCGGAAACGTCACAGGAATACGAAGAGGGGAAAAAAGCATATTCCCAGGCGCTGAATGCTGCGCTTTTGAAGCAGTGGCGCAACCGCTGTATTTCCGACGGCTATGAGCCCGGTTCAACCTTTAAGGTGATGACCATGGCTGCAGCGCTGGACTGCGGAGCTATCACACTGGATACGCCCTTTTACTGCCGGGGCGCAGAGCAGATCCCCGGACGGGCGCAGCTGCTCCACTGCTGGCGCTCCACCGGCCACGGCGCGCAGGAGACCCCACAGGCGCTGCAGAATTCCTGTAATTTAGCCTTTGCCCATATTGCGCTGAAGTTAGGCGGGGAGCGGTTTTATGAATATGTGGAAAAATTTGGGGTCTTGGAAAAGACGGGAATCGACCTGGCTGGAGAGAGCAAAGGCGTATTCTTTTCAAAAGAATTGGTGACGGATACGGACAAGTGGGGAACAGCATCCCTGACCTCCGGTTCTTTTGGACAGACCTTTAAGTTGACACCCCTACAGCTGGTGCGGGGGATCTCTGCGGTGGTAAACGGTGGAAAACTGTTGGAGCCGTACATTGTCTCAGAGGTGATCGACGCGGAAGGAAATACTGTTTTGCAGCAGGAGCCCACAGTTCTGCGGCAGGTGATTCGGGAGGAGACCTCCGAGACTATGTGCGCGCTTATGCAATCGGTGGTGGAGGAGGGAACGGCGAAAAACGCGCAGGTGGCGGGCTTTTCCATTGGGGGAAAGACCGGTACCAGCGAGAAGATCGACGTGTTTGATGAAAATGGGCAACGGGTGCAGGATAAAATCGTTTCCTTCGTAGGGGTTGCGCCAATGGACGATCCGGAGTATATTGTACTTGTAGCGCTGGATACCCCATCCCGCAGCACCGGTATCTATATTTCCGGAGGTGTAATGGCAGCACCCACAGTGGGGGCTGTGATGGCGGATATCTTACCCTATTTAGCGGTAAAGCGGAACTACACACCGGAGGACGAGGCGGGTATGGAGGTGGCAGTGCCGGACTTTGTGTCGGTATCGGTTCAGGATGCCCAGAAGCAATTAAAGGAGCTGGGTCTTACAGCCCGGATTATTGGAACAGGAGAGACGGTAACCGCCCAGATCCCGGCAGCGGGCAAAACAGTGCCGGGTGGCAGTCAGATCCTGCTGTATTTGGAGCAGCAGCCGGATGTACGGCAGGTAACTGTTCCGGATTTTAGCGGGATGACTCGACAGCAGGCCAGCGACGCGGCAGGACAATTGGGACTGTACATTTTGGTTGCCGGTAATACAGACATGGATGCAATAGTCACCGGACAGTCAGAACCGAAAGAAACACAGGTACCTGTGGGTACTACAATAGAGCTTATTTTCGCGGATACAAAAGCTGCGGATTGAAGCCCTTTACAAAGGAGATCAAGAGTATGAAATTGAATCAATTGCTGAAAGATGTAGAAGTGCTGGAGATGAATGTACAGCAGGATCTGGAGATCACTTCCGTTGTTTATGATTCCCGAAAGGTTACCCCCGGCTGTATGTTTGTGGCCATAACAGGATTTGTCACGGATGGCAATAAGTATATTCCTATGGCGCTGGAAAAAGGTGCTGCGGTGGTAGTTACCGCTTTTCCACAGCCGGATTCGGTTCCTTATGTGCGCGTAGCTTCCGACCGGCTGGCGCTGGCAATGATCGGTGCGAATTTCTACGGCCGTCCCGGTGATTCCATGAAGCTCATTGGCGTTACCGGAACCAACGGCAAGACCTCCTCCACGCTGCTGCTGAAGCATGTTTTGGAGCAGGTGCGGGGCGCCAAGGTAGGCCTTATGGGCACTATGGAAAATATGATCGGACAGGAATCCGTTCCCACGGAGCGCACAACGCCTGAGAGCTTTGAACTGCAGGCGATGCTGGCCCGGATGCGTGACGCGGGCTGTACCTACGCCATCATGGAGGTGTCCTCCCATGCTATCGCGCTGGATCGGGTGGCAGGACTGCACTACGACATTGCCGCGTTTACCAATCTAACAGAGGATCACCTGGATTTCCACAAGACCATGGAGGACTACTGTGACACCAAGGCAGAGCTGTTTGCTCGCTGCGATAAGGCGGTCCTGAACCGGGATGACGAGTGGTTTGAGAGAATGACTGCCAAGGCCACCTGCCGGATGCTGACAGTGTCCGTAAAGGGAGAGGCAGATCTGCGGGCGGAGGATGTGGAGCTGCAGTCTGATGGGATCAGCTTCACTGCTGTGTATGGTCAGGAGAAGGTGGCGGTAAAGCTGCCGATCCCCGGAAAATTCACGGTATACAATGCACTGACGGTGCTCGGCTGCGCCATGCAGTTGGGGATATCCCTTACCGATGCTGCCGGGGCGCTGGGTAATGCCCATGGAGTCAAGGGCAGGGTGGAGGTAGTACCTACACCGGGAAAGGAGTATACTATCCTCATTGACTATGCCCACACCCCTGACGGACTGGAAAACGTGCTATCTTCCGTGAAGGGATATTGCAAAGCACGTCTAATCGCTGTGTTTGGGTGCGGCGGTGACCGGGATCCGGTGAAACGGCCGATCATGGGTCGGATCGGTGTGGAGCTTGCGGACGTTGCAATTATTACATCCGATAATCCCCGGACAGAAGAACCCGGAAAAATCATCCAGGATATCCTGAATGGGGTGGATTCGGCAAAAAATAACTATAAAGTTATTGAAAATCGTCCAAAAGCAATCCGATATGCTATGGACATTGCCGAAAAAAATGATATAATTATTCTGGCTGGAAAGGGTCATGAAACTTATCAGGAGATATGCGGCGTGAAGCACCATCTGGATGAGCGCGAGGTGGTTGCCGCGTACTTGGAGGAAATGAGGAACGGATAATGGGTAGAATTACTTTGCAGCAGGCGGCACAGTGGTGCGGCGGCTGGATCGACCCGAAATATAAAGATGTGTCTTTTTTGGGTGCTAACAATGACACCCGGAAATTAGAAAAAGAGCAGCTGTTTATTGCGCTGCAGGGTGAGCGGGATGGACATGATTTCGTTCCTGCGGCACTGGAGAAAGGGGCTGCCGCTGTGCTGTGCACCCACTGTGATGGGGATTATCCCGCTATTGTGGTGGACGATACCCGTATTGCTCTGGGAAGGATCGCCCGTGGCGAGCGGGACCGCATCGGAATGAAAGTGGTCGGTATTACCGGCTCTGTGGGAAAGAGCACTACCAAGGAAATGGTAGCAGCGGTGTTGGAGAGCACCTATCGGGTCGGCAAGACGCCGGTAAATCACAACAACGATATCGGCATGCCCATGGCCATCCTCTCCATGGCGGAGGATACTCAGGTGGCGGTGCTGGAAATGGGTATGAATCACTTCCGGGAGATCGCCTATCTTGCGTCTATCGGCAAGCCCAATGTGGCTGTAATCATTAATATCGGCACTATGCATATTGAGCATTTGGGCTCCATGGAGGGTATCCTGCAGGCAAAGTTAGAAATACTTGAGGGTATGCCGGAAGACGGAAGGATCATTCTGAACGGGGATGACTCCCTGCTGTGGAATCAGCACAAGACGCTGCACAAAAAAGTAACCTTTTTCGGTGTGCGCAATCCTGATTGCGGTGTATTGGGTCAAGGGATATGTCAGGATGAAGAGGGACTGCATTTTGCGGTCAAGGCAGAAGAGGCTGCGTTTACTGTAGACCTTGCCATGGAGGGTGAGCACTTTGTGCCGGATGCCCTGGCTGCCATTGCGGTGGGTCTGGAGATGGAGATCCGGCCTGAGAAGATCCGGGAGAGTCTTTCCCGGTTCCGCAACATGACAGGCCGCCAGGAGATCTATAAAAAGAACGGTTTTACCATTATTCAGGACTGTTATAACGCAGGTCCGGAATCCATGGCGGCGGCACTGAATGTTTTGGGCAACCGACCGGGTCGCCGTGTAGCGGTTTTGGGCGACATGCTGGAGCTGGGTGTCAACGCAGGTGCGGAGCATTATAAAGTCGGCAGGATCGCGGCGGAAAAGACGGATATCCTGCTGGCGTACGGTCCCAACAGTGACCGGATGCTCCGCGGTGCCGTTACCGGCGGCATGAGCTATACAAAGGCACAGGCATTCACGGATAAAGAAAAGTTAGTGCAGGTGCTCAGGCAGATCGCTAAGCCCGCAGATGTGCTGCTGTTCAAAGGCAGCCGGGGTATGCGGATGGAGCAGGTCCTGGAGAAATTCCTGGAGGAAGAGAAATAACAACGGAGGATATTCCATGACAAGAGTTTTTATAACAGTGCTTGCTTCAGCTGTGCTGACCGGCGGCATTGGCTATTTTCTGATTCCGGTGCTGCGGGCACTGAAGGCAGGACAGTCCATTCGGGAGATCGGTCCTACGTGGCATAACAGCAAGGCGGGAACTCCCATGATGGGCGGTCTGATGTTCATTGCTTCCGCGATTGTCTGCCTGTTGGTAAGTATTCCCTCCATGCAGGAGAAAACTGTGTTTTATGTGCTGGTATTAGGTCTTTGCTTTGGGTCGGTGGGATTTTTGGACGATTTTTTTAAGTTGAAGTTTCACCGGAATTTAGGGCTGACTGCTATTCAGAAGGCTATGCTGCAGATGGCGGTTTCCGCCCTGTACCTATATCTGCTGTATCTGGAAGGCAGCATGACCAGCAATATTTATATCCCCTTCCTAAATAAGAGCTTCTACATACACCCGCTGGCATACATTTTCTTTGCTATGTTTGTGATGGTGGGCTGTGTGAACGCGGTGAATCTGACCGACGGTGTAGATGGTCTGTCCAGCTCTGTTACCATCCCGGTAATGGTGTTTTTTGCTGCGGCTGCAGTCTCTATGGGGAAATATGATTTAGCGCTGCTGCCTGCTGCGCTGGTTGGCGGTTTGGTTGCCTACCTGTTTTACAACTGGCACCCCGCCAAGGTGTTTATGGGAGATACCGGTTCTTTGTTCTTGGGTGGTATCGTCTGCGGACTGGCTTTTGCGCTGGATATGCCCTTGGTGCTGATCCTTGTGGGAATCGTCTACATTGCGGAAACACTTTCCGTGATCCTGCAGGTGGGCTATTTTAAGCTTACTCACGGTAAGCGGTTGTTTAAGATGTCTCCTATTCACCATCACTTTGAGATGTGTGGCTGGAAAGAGGAGAAGATCGTTCTGGTATTTACTGCCGTATCCGCGCTGATGTGTCTGATTGCGTGGCTTGCGGTAGCGGGTCATATCAGCTAAGAAAGGAGACCGAATGGCATTGCAGAGACTTCTGTATGCCAAAGAGGACCGCCGTCTGGGGAAAAACCGGACGGGTGAAGGCGTTGATGTTCCTTTTTTGTTGCTGCTATTGCTGCTTTTGGCTGTTGGTCTTGCGATGCTATATTCCGCCAGCTACGCCCAAAGTGAATATGATACCGGCTATACCCAATCTACCCGGTATCTGCAAAAACAGGGTCTGTGTGCTCTGATCGGATTGGGAGCGATGGTCCTGCTCAGTCGGATCCCCCCTGCTTTTTGGCTTCGGTGGGCGTGGGTGCTTTATGGGATCAGTATTGTGCTTTTGCTGTCGGTGCTGGTATTTGGTCAGTCTGTCAACGGCGCAAGACGCTGGATCAATATCGCCGGACTGCAGTTTCAGCCATCGGAGATCGCCAAGTTCACATTGATCGTTCTTTTTGCTAAATTGACCTGCGACTTCGGGAAGCAGGCACGGCAGTTTCGACGTGGTGTGCTGGGCTTTGGCGCCGCGCTGATGGGGATCCTTGTTCCCCTTGCGCTGGAAAAACATCTGTCTGCCATTATGCTCATGGGTATGGTAGCAGTGGTGATGATGTTCGTGGCGGGTACCCACCCCAAGTGGCTGCTGGCCGGTGCCGGTGCGGCTGCTGTGTTTGTGGTGGTATATGTGAGCCTTATGGGGTATGCGGGCGACCGGATCACCGCGTGGATGCATCCGGAGCAAGATCCGAGCGATACCGGATACCAAATACTACAGTCTCTGTATGCCATTGGGTCCGGAGGACTGTTTGGATTGGGACTGGGTAAGAGTAGACAGAAATATCTGTACCTGCCATTTCAGTATAACGATTATATTTTTGCAATTATTTGTGAGGAACTGGGACTTATTGGGGCGCTGCTGATCATTGCGCTTTTTGCCGCATTGATCCTACGGGGCTACTGGATCGCATTGCATGCATCCAGTCGATTTCAAACAGTTTTGGCTGCGGGACTCATCACGCTGATCGCCGTGCAGACAATTCTGAATTTAGGGGTTGTGACCAATCTGCTGCCGTCTACCGGTGTAGCGCTGCCGTTCTTTTCCTACGGAGGAACAGCGCTGGCGGTGAACTTGGGAGAGATGGGGATCGTTTTGAGCATCTCACGCTCACGAAACAGCTCGGCACAACAGGAGGGACTTTTATGAATGTGATTTTTACCTGCGGTGGTACAGCGGGACATATCAACCCAGCCATTGCGGTTGCAAATATCTGGCGGGAACGTTACCCGGACAGCAAGATCCTTTTTATTGGCGGACGGGGAACTATGGAAGAAGAATTGGTGCCCAAGGCAGGTTTTGAACTGATTGTGCTGCCGGCCTTTGGGTTGGAGCGCAGCTTTTCTATGCCGGCTATCCGCAATAACCTGCGGGCGGTAAAGAGCGTTATCTATGCGGTCCGGGAGTGTAAAAAGATCCTTCGGAAATTTGGCGCAGATGTGGTGGTCGGAACAGGTGGCTATGCCAGTTTCCCGGCGCTTGCTGCAGCGAAACTGCTGAAAATTCCTGCCTGTGTTCATGAAAGCAATGCAATGCCTGGTCTCACTACCCGGTTGGTGGCGGACTGGGTGGATAAGGTGCTGGTCTGTTTCCCGGAGAGCGCGAAGTACTATCGCCGTGGGGAGAAAGTGGAAGTTGTGGGCATGCCGGTGCGCCGGGAATTTATTTATACCAAAAAAGAAGATGCCCGCAGGGAACTGGAATTGGATGAGCAGCCGGTGGTGGTGTCTGCCTTTGGCAGCCAGGGCGCGAAAGCCATGAATGAAGTCACCGGTAAGCTGTTCCGGCTGGAACAGGATGCGGGATATCCTTTCCGACATATCCACGCGGTAGGCAGCTACGGTTGGGGCTGGATGCCGGACTATGTCCGTAAGCAAGGTGTTCTTTTGGAGGAAACTCCCAGCATCACCATGCAGGAGTATATTTATAATATGCCGACGGTAATGGCTGCTGCAGATGTGATCATCAGCCGGGCGGGTGCTTCTACCTGCAACGAGATCTGCGCCTCGGGTACGCCTTGTATTTTGATCCCTTCTCCCAATGTGACGGACAATCATCAGGAAAAAAACGCAAGAGCGCTGGAAGCACAGGGCGCGGCGGTGGTTATTTTAGAGAAAGAGTGCACACCCCAGCGGCTAATGCAGGAGATCACAGCTCTTTTAGAGGATAAAGTCCGCTACAGCGCTATGAGTAAGGCATTGTATGCCATGGCTGTTCCGGACAGCGCGGAGCGGCTTTGTGCCGTGATGGAGCAGTTGGTCAATACAAAGGAGAAATAGAATGGAAACCAAAAACAGAACGGCCATGCATGTTACCGGCAACCCCAAGCGTCGGAAAGCATCTGCCGGAAAGCATCCCCGCAAGGAGCATCAGATCCAGATCATATATACACCGGCAAAGCCCTTTAACCGGAATCGGTTTTTGCTGCGGCTTGCGACAGTTGCCGCGGTGGTCCTGGCGCTGGTGCTTGGTATGTCCATCTTTTTCAGAGCGGAGCAGGTGACGGTTTCCGGTGTGGAAAAGTATACACCCTGGGAGATCCGGGAAGCTTCCGGAATCGGGGAAAGCGATGGCCTTTTGGGGATCAGTGAGGCAAAGATCAGCGCACGGATCCGCACAAAGTTGCCCTATGTGGATACGGTCCGTGTTGGAATAAAATTGCCGAATACGGTTAATATTGAGATTACAGAGCTTAGTGCGGTATACGCCATTGAAGATGAGCGGGCTTCCTGGTGGCTGATGGATGCACAGGGCCGGATCGTGGATCAGACAAACGTTGCGGCATCTTATACACAAATCATCGGCGTTAAGATTGCGGGAGCGGTCGTTGGCGAACCGGCTGTGGCATTGGAACCGGAGGAGCCGGAAACCACAGAAAATGCCCAGAAAGAATCCGCACCTACGGTTCCTACACTGCCCACCGTACCTGCCCGTCAGAATTTAGAGGCTGCGCTGCAGGTCCTGGCTGCTCTGGAGGCAAACTGTGTGCTGGGAAGTATAGAAACTTTGGATGTGTCGGACACAAAGCAGCTTACCATGTGGTATGGCAACCGTTACCATGTGATACTGGGAGATACCGGCCGGCTGGAATATAAGGTGGGTGCTATGAAGGCTGCGATCCAGAAAATGGGTGAGTATCAGAACGGCTATCTGGATGTCAGCTTTACTACGTGGCCTGATCAAGTGGGGTATACACCTTTTAATGGAGATAAAAATGCATAAAAACTGAAAATCTTTGCCGAAAAATGAGAATTTCTATTGACCAAATCGAATTTTCAAGATAGAATATATAGGTACTGTTGTAATTATAGCAGGAAGTAGCGTCTGTCCTGCAAAACGATACATAGGAGGAGAAGCACAATGGCAGAAATGTTCCAGGACCGTGTTGTAAAAATCAAGGTGATCGGTGTCGGTGGCGCCGGCAACAATGTTGTTAATCGTATGATCGAGGCCGGTGTCGGCGGTGTCGATTTTGTTGTTATTAATACCGATAAGCAGGATTTGAATAAGTCCATTTGTAAGAATAAAGTCCAGATCGGTGAAAAGCTCACCGGCGGTATGGGCGCAGGCTCCAAGCCTGAGATCGGTCAGAAGTCCGCTGAGGAGAGTAGGGCACAGATTGCTAAGATCCTGGAGAATACCGATATGGTATTTATCACCGCCGGCATGGGCGGCGGTACCGGTACCGGTGCTGCACCTATCGTTGCTGACCTGGCCCGGGAGGCAGGCTGCCTGACTGTTGGCGTTGTTACCAAGCCTTTCAAATTTGAGGGTGCAAACCGTATGCGCCAGGCTGAGAGCGGCATCGCTGCCCTGCATGAGAAGGTTGACTCTCTGATCATCATTCCCAATGACCGTCTGAAGTATGTCACCGATCAGAAGATCACCTTTGCCAACGCATTCGGTATTGCTGACGATGTGCTGAAGCAGGCTGTTACCTCTATCTCTGAGCTGGTCGGTTACTCTGACCGGGTCATCATCAATCTGGACTTTGCTGACGTATCCGCTGTTATGAAGGATGCTGGCAGCGCACACATGGGCGTTGGTACCGCTTCCGGCCGAGAGAAGGCTGAGCAGGCTGCACTGGCTGCCGTGGCAAGTCCGTTGCTTGAGACTTCTATCAACGGTGCTACCGGTGTTCTGGTGAATGTGACCGGCTCCAGCGATCTGACTCTGGATGATGTGGAGACCGCTGCAAGCATCGTGCAGGAGGCTGCTAACCCCGATGCTAACATTATCTTCGGCGCTACTTCCTCTGATGATTTTGAGGATGAGATGCGTGTCACTGTGATTGCTACCGGCTTTGAGCATAAGGAAGCTGCTGATGAAGTGAAGACTTCCGCTGCCGGTTCCGGCAAGGGCAGCGATGATATTGATGAGATCTTCAGCATTTTTAATCGCTAATTATGACGTTTGCGGCATCCCGGACGGCTGTTCGGGATGCTTTTTTAAGGAGAAAAAATGAATGCCTATCTAAATCTGGCGACCAGCTACGACCGGTTGACTAATGATGTGGACTACACTGCCACAGTTGACTTTTACTGGCAGATTTTGGAAAAAGAGGGATTGCAGCCCCGCACCGCAGTGGACTTGGCTTGTGGTACAGGGTCGGTGGCGTTGCTGCTTGCCCAAAAAGACTTGCAGGTAACAGCTGTGGATATGTCAGCGGAAATGCTCTGTGTGGCCGCTCAGAAGGCTGAAGGGCTGAGAAACAGGCCGATGTTCGTCTGCCAGCCACTGCAGGAATTGCATTTGCCCAGGGGTGTGGATCTTGCTGTGTGCGCACTGGACAGTTTAGACTATATTACCGATCCTGGGGATTGCCGCGAGGCGATCCGTCGGGTGTATAAGGCGCTCAATCCTGGCGGTTGTTTTATTTTTGACGTGAATACCCCTGAAAAGCTGCATGCCATGGACGGACAGGTTTTTCTGGACGAGGATGAGGATGTGTACTGTGTCTGGCGGGGTGAATTTGACAAGAAGACTAACATCTGCTCCTATGGGATGGATCTGTTTCAGCGGACAGGCGCGGTTTGGATCCGCAGCTTTGAGGAGCACCGGGAGTATGCATACTCTCAGCAGCAGCTTGTGGGTTTCTTGAAAGAGGCCGGTTTTTCCGGTGTTGAGGTCTTTGCGGACCGGCAGTTGTGCCCGCCCAGACAGGGTGAGCAGCGAATTTACTTGAAAGCGAGAAAGGGCAAAATCAAATGAACGACTATTTGGTACGGGGTATGAGTATGGATGGCTTTGTAAAGGTGGTTGCCATCCGCTCTACGGAAATGGTACGCCGGGGAGCCGGCATTCATAAAACCACACCCAATGCTACAGCTGCATTTGGCAGGGCGCTGACGGCGGCATCCATGATGGGTAATATGCAGAAGGTGGAAAATGGCTCCATGACCCTGCAGATCAAGGGCGATGGACCTATCGGCAGTATTGTTTGTGTATCCGATCCGGTGGGCAATGTGCGCGGGTATGTTTATGAGCCCAATGTTCCTTTTGCGGAGAAGTATCCAGGAAAACTGGATGTAGGAGCAACCGTTGGAACGAATGGCATGCTGACAGTGATCCGGGACCTGCAGATGAAGGAGCCTTATGTAGGCTCTGTGCCGCTGGTATCCGGCGAGATCGGTGATGATGTGACCGCATATTTTGCCCAATCCGAACAGATCCCTACGGCGTGTGCGTTGGGTGTGCTGGTGGACAGAGATTGCAGCGTCAAGGTGGCAGGCGGTTATCTCATTCAGCTTTTACCCGGTGCGCCCGATGAGACCATCGACATTGTTGAATCCGGTATTAAGCGCGCAGGCGCGGTAACTGCTATGCTGGACCAGGGGATGACCCCTGAGGACGTCCTGGGACAGGTCTGCGGTGATTTGGGCGTGGTTTTTATGGAGACCACCCCGGTGGAATACAAGTGTTACTGCTCTCGTGAGCGGGTCACAGCGGCGTTGATCAGTCTTGGCAAAAAAGAATTAACCGAGATCATGGAGGAGGGGAAGGATTTCCCTGTAGAGTGCCAGTTTTGCGATGAAAAGTATAGTTTTACTCCTGCTGATATCGGAGAACTCCTGAAACAGATAGAAGAGTCGTAATTATTGACGCTATCAGCTTTTGTACAAAAGGCTAACTGCAAGCATTTCTATTGAGATATGAAAATCGTGGTAGATCAGTTGATCGCTAAGACAGACGCACTGGGAAAAGAATTAAAATCCTTAAAAGAAATCGCCTGATAATGAAAATACGGAAAATAGTCCGGAATATAGCTAACTTTTTGATAGCTGTTTCCGGCTGTTTTCCCCATTACCGGATAAAAATACTACAAATAAAAAAGTTTAAAATTTTCGCAAAAAAGCGCTTGACAAAATGGCCTTCTATGTGTATAATGAACCACGTCGCTGAGGTGCGCAGCACGAAAGTGACGCAGATTTGGGAGCATAGCTCAGCTGGGAGAGCATCTGCCTTACAAGCAGGAGGTCACAGGTTCGAGCCCTGTTGTTCCCACCATATCTGGCCCGGTGGTGCAGTCGGTTAGCACGCCAGCCTGTCACGCTGGAGGTCGACGGTTCGAGTCCGTTCCGGGTCGCCAAATAAAGCATCTGAGCAGAGCTTAATGCTCTGCTCAATATGCCTCTGTAGCTCAGTAGGTAGAGCAGCGGACTGAAAATCCGCGTGTCGTTGGTTCGATTCCGACCGGAGGCACCACGGTTCCCGTTCGGGAACCGAGATGCGGGTGTAGCTCATCTGGTAGAGCGCCACCTTGCCAAGGTGGAGGTAGCGAGTTCGAGCCTCGTCACCCGCTCCAAGAGAAATAAGGAACGCATAGCGTTCCTTATTTCATAATATAATATAAATATGGTACCGTAGCCAAGTGGTAAGGCACGAGTCTGCAAAACTCTGATCCGCCAGTTCAAATCTGGCCGGTACCTCCATGAAAAAACGACAAGTTTCGACAGAAACTTGTCGTTTTTCAATGATATCCGTTCCTTGCGCAACGGATGATATATCTTCGATATGATATCCACCTTCGGTGGATGATATATGCTTGCGGCATATGATGGAACGGATATTATATTATGCTTGACGAAGTTAAGTATATCATACGGCGTTAGTCGTATATCATATTACGTAAGCAATATATCATTAAAAATCAGAAGCAATGAAACAAGGTGTTTCGAGGTTTGTATTTTCGTAGTGTAAGCCCAAATAAAGGGAAAGATTTGAATAATCTAAAAGCAACGCGGATGAGCGTTACCGCCGAGTGCTTGACGGAGGCAAACGATTATTTTTGCCTATGGCAAAAATGCAAACAAATCTGGCCGGTACTTCCTTCTTTTTTCTGACAGGGAATATCCATTGACTGTAAATCGCAATATGATATAATAAATATATAAAAAGGGGGGGATCGTAATGAAACTGATCTTTTTAGGCGCAGCACACGAAGTAACAGGCTCTTGCACCTTGCTGGAAGCCTGCGGCAAGCGGATCTTGATCGACTGCGGTATGGAACAGGGGGCGGATACCTATGAAAACTGCCAGCTGCCGGTTCTGCCGGGAGATATTGACGCAGTCTGTCTGACCCACGCCCACATTGACCATTCCGGTATGCTCCCGGCGCTGGTGGCAAAGGGCTATAAAGGACCGATCTATGCAACAGAGGCAACCTATAAGCTGTGCAACATTATGCTCCGGGACTCTGCCCACATTCAGGAGTTTGAGGCACAGTGGCGCAATCGTAAGGCACAGCGCTCCGGGCAGCCGCCCTATGTGCCTGCCTATACAGTGGCAGATGCCGAACAGACCCTGATGCAGTTTAAAAGCTTCCCCTACGGTAAGCAGGTGGATATACTAAGCGGCATTTTTCTTCGTTTTCTGGACGCAGGCCATCTATTAGGCTCTGCCAGCATTTCTCTGACGGTCAAAGAAGGGGAAGAGGAACGCACACTGCTATTCTCCGGAGATTTGGGAAATGTGAATCGCCCATTGATCCGGGACCCGCAAATGCCGGACCAGGCGGACTATGTGGTGATCGAATCCACCTATGGTGACCGTCTCCACGGACCTCGTCCGGATTATGTAGGGCAGCTGACCCAGATCCTGCAGGAAACCTTTGCCCGGGGTGGCAATGTGGTGATTCCCTGCTTTGCCGTTGGCAGAACACAGGAAATGCTGTATCTGCTTCGGTCTATTCAGGAAAGCGGTGCGATCCGCGGCTATGAGAATTTCCCGGTATATGTGGATAGTCCTATGGCAGTGGAAGCCACGAAGATCTACGCAGGGGATATGACCGATTACTACGATCAGCAGACGCTGGAACTGCTGGCACAGGGAATAGACCCCATCACTTTCCCGGAGTTAAGACTGTCTGTAACAGCGGAAGACTCCAAGCTGATCAACGAAGATAAAACCCCGAAGGTGATCCTGTCCGCATCCGGAATGTGCGAAGCGGGCCGTATTCGTCACCACTTAAAACATAATCTCTGGAGAAAAGAGAGTACAATTCTGTTTGTAGGTTATCAGTCTGTGGGAACGATCGGCAGAAAGCTGGTGGACGGTGCAATCTCCGTAAAGCTGTTCGGAGAGAATATCCGTGTCCACGCAGATATTCGCCAGATGGACGGCATTTCCGGTCACGCAGACCGGGATATGCTCCTTGGCTGGCTGGGAAGTTTAGAATCGCCGCCGAAACAGGTCTTTGTAAACCACGGTGACGATACTGTGTGCGACAGCTTTGTCCATTCCGTTGAGAGCCGGCTGGGATACGCTGCCGTTGCTCCCTTCAGCGGCGACGGCTATGACCTGATTTCCGGGGAATGCTTCCAAAAGGGGATCGTAGTCCGGGCGCAAAAGAACCAAGGCAGAAAACGGGCAAACGAGGTCTATGACCGCCTGCTTACAGCCGGAAAACGCCTGATGAAGCTGATCGAAGGCATGAAAGGCGCAACCAATAAGGAGCTCGCCAAATTAACAGACCAGATCAATGCCCTCTGCGAAAAATTCAAGTGATATGAATTGCCAAATTTGGGTTTGACGGTCAGGCTCACTGTAGGGCGGGGGCTTGCTCCCGCCGTTAAAAGCACCTGGTCATTGGCGGCGGGAGCAATCCCCCGCCCTACTATAGCACCGTTCGATAAACAGAAAATTACGAATTAATGGAAAAGGCGTTGCCCCGAAAGGGACAACGCCTTGTGTGTTATTTTGCAGACAGGTCCACAGCTTTTTGGAGTGCGGTAGATATGTGTTCAAGCTTAAGAAACTATGAGATGTTTCCGTTTTTATCACAGGTAAGTGTTAAAGTTACAGGTGTGTTCAAAATCAACAGCTTAGTGAGTTTTCCCGTCAGAGTAACTGTGCCACCACTGGATGTAAAGGAATTTTGCTTAAAGCTCCACCCATCATAAGTGTCGACCTGTGTAACAGATTTGGAGATAACGGAAACAGTAGATCCATCGTATTGGAAAACTGCTTCGTATGCAATGATGGCAATTGTGGTATCGTCTCGTTTGAAGGTTCTTCTTATTTCACCACGTTTTTGGGAGGCTCTCTCATTGCTGTAAACAGTTATTTCTTCGATGTATACGATTCCGTTGCCTAAAGAGACTTCCTTATAAAGTACTGGATCGTCTTGCTCTGTTGCGGAAACGGGCATTATTGCCAATATTAACAGAATAACAGTGATACATAAAGATAATATACGCTTCATAGTGAACTCTCCTTTTATGGTATTGTGTTTTCTGTAACGGTTGTACTGATGGTACCGTAATCTATTTTTTCCTCAATGACAGTTATGGGCTGATAATAAAACATTATGGAAAAAACCACGGTCGCCAAAACTACTGCTGCGGCAGTAATACCAATGCCTGTAAAAATGCGGGCTGTGATTTTTTGCTTGTGTGATCGCTTGATCTCTTCCTTGGTGAGGGTGGAGGTCAACAGCTTTGCCATTTCGTTCGGAGGACCAAAAGCAGCATAGAGTGCCAATGTGTCGGGATTACATTCCTCCTCCGTAAAAGACATAAGAGAAGCTTGAAAGGAAGCCATAAGCTTTTTTCTAATATCACGACCGTAAGGTAAGCTGCGTTTCAGGGCTTTTTGGTATTGCTTTATATCTGCGTTCATATATTGCTGCCTCCTTTTTCCAAGACATCGGAAACACCTTTGCTGAATCGGTTATAAGCTTCCAGATTTAGTGCCAGGTGTTCTTTCCCGGACTCGGTTATTGCATAATACTGCCGGCGCCGTCCATCCGGTGCGATCTGCTTTTCTTTTTCATAAATATAACCGGATTGCAGTAAACGATAGATCGCAGCATAGGGGAACACAATGTTTAGTGCGTCGTGGCTTCTGTGGCGGAGTTCTTCCGTTAGTTCACCAATGTAGCTGTCCTTTTGTGAAAGAATATACAGAAGAAGAAACTCGGTCAGTGCTTTTTTAAGGTTTTCCTCTAACGCAAGGGAGTCACTGTGGCTATTATTGTTCATAGGTAAAACACCTCGTTAACAAAGAATAGACATTTTTCTTGTTTCTATTTTACTTTAAAAACATTATTCCGTCAATTCTTTTTATAAAAAATATTGTGCATAATAAATAATTTGTCATTGACAAATTATTTAAGATATGAGATATTATAATCAGAAAGCATTAAAAGAGGGTGGTGCCGATGAAGACAGTGATAAACGAAAACAAAAAACGTTTGGCTATACCTTTAATTATTTTATTATGTGCTGCTTTGGTAGCCTTGGTGGTATTCCTATATCATCTGAATCACCGCGATAAAACCGTAACGGTTGGCACTTCTCTTCCAATTTGCGGGATAACAGAAAAAACTTCATTCGGATGATTACTACTTAAAAATTCAATTAGATAGTTGGTTTCAGGAGGAAAATAAATTGCCTTCTGATGCCATATTGGTAAGATGCAAAAAATCCGTTTTCGAAAAAGTGACAGTAGGGAATGAATATGTAGGCGTAAGTGTCGAAATCGTTCTTCCTGATGATACCCCACAGTCAGATATTGGAACGCTTATACGGGAAGGTAAAATCGGTTATTTTACGATCTATTTAGTGACAGCCTCAGGAAATAAAAGCATAAGTTAAAAAATGATTCAGCAGGTGGTAGGTACACGGTTTTAGCAAGGGAAAGGAGCGCAAATATGAGCAAGAAAAATATGTTCTTTATGATTGGTGTACTGATTGTAATAGCGGCAGCATTTACTATAATTGTCTGTAGCGAGCCGAAGAACATCGAACTGTCGCTGGAAGAACTTAAAAGTGATGGGGAATATCGGTTTTATGGAATAGATTGGGATCTGCCTGCAGATGCGGTGAATGGTGCTATGGCTGACGGCATCCAAATAGATCCCAACCTGAAACCGCCGGAATATACCGGATATGTTTATTATGTATCGAAAAATCCCTACACATTGGACGGTGTAACTGACATTGCTTCGGTACAGTTTTATAAAGGGGGACTGGAGATCGTTCAGTTTTCCTTCCCAATGGGCGAAAATAATCAGCAATGGTTTGAAAAGCAGGTGGCTGAGCTGACGGGTTTATATGGTGAGCACACCAGGAAAACGGAAAATGAGCTGGAGCATCTTAACAGTACGGTATATACCTGGGAAACAGACAATTCCATATTGCGGATTGCCTTGCTCACAGGGGAAAAAAGAAGACCGTCGGTTATACTCTCTGTTGGAAAAAAGATAACAGAAGAGAGATCCTACGATCCGCCCTCCTGAAAAACAGCTTTGGCGGGGAACGCAAATGCGTTCCCCGCCAGCTTTCTCTATGATTTTTGTTATCTATCTATAGGATCGTGCGATATAATTAAGAATATGTAGGGGCGATTATTAATCGCCCGCGGGCGTTCAATGAACGCCCCTACATCCGCAGGATGTAGACAATCGCATAGTTTTAGGGCGCATTGCATTACTTTGCAACGCGCCCTTGTGTGTTATTTGGCAGATAAATCCACAGCCTTGCGGAGAATGGTAAAGGCAGGGACTTGCTGGGGCAGCTGCAGCTTAAAACGCATCTGGGGCGTTCTGGGTTCATCCAGTGCAGCGCCGTCCATATCTTCCATAACCGGAACCGTAAAGGGGAAGGGTCGCAGATCCGGACCAACTGCTTCCAGTGTGTCGCCTGCGGCAAATTTGTTCCGTAGGGAACAGACGGCAAGTCCATTTTCGTCACAGCTTTCCACAATGGCACAGATCTGCCACTGGCGGATGTAGCGGGAATGCTCCGTGTATTGACCGGGCTGACCAAAATAGAAACCTGTGGAATAGAGCCGGTGGGATACGTGCTCCACTTCGTCCCGCCAAACAGGATCAATGGGTTTGCCTGCTGCCAGATCGTCAATGCAGTGCCGGTACGCGCCGGTCACAATGGCGGCATAGTAGGCGGATTTTGCCCGACCCTCGATCTTGATACAGTCAATGCCTGCATCGGTCAGTTCCTGCAGATGGTCGATGGTACACATATCTTTCGAATTTAAGATGTAAGTGCCTCTTTCGTCCTCATACACCGGGAAGTATTCGCCGGGGCGTCTTTCTTCCACCAGTGCATACTGGTAACGGCAGGGCTGGGCGCAAGCGCCACGGTTGGAGTCCCGTCCGGTCATATAATTGCTCAGCAGACACCGCCCGGAATAGCTGACGCACATTGCACCGTGACCGAAGGTTTCGATCTCCAGCTCCGGGGAAACCTTCTGACGGATCTGGGTGATCTCCTGCAAATTCAGTTCTCTTGCCAGTACTACCCGCTGTGCGCCCAGATCATACCAGGCCTGGGCACATTCATAGTTGGCTATGGACTGCTGGGTGGAGATGTGCCGCTGGCATTTGGGGGCGTATTTTCCAGCCAGAGTGAATGCACCCAGATCTGCAAGGATCAGGGCATCCACGCCCGCATCCTGAAGCTGCTCCAGATAAGCAGGAAGATTCACCACTTCATTGTTGCGGGGCATCGTGTTTACGGTCACATGGACCTTAACGCCGTGGCTGTGGGCAAAGCGGACAGCCTCCGGCAGATCCTCCGGGGTGAAATTCCCCGCAAAGGGGCGCATACCAAAGTCGGTGCCTGCCAGATATACTGCATCTGCACCGTAGAGCACAGACATTTTGAGCCTTTCCATATCACCGGCAGGGCTAAGAAGTTCAAGTTTCTTCATTATTATAATCCTAAGCTGTTGACCTTTTTCAGATGCTCGTCGTAGGTTCTGGAGAACAAGTGCTCACCGATGCTTGCATCAAAGACGAAGTAATAGTAGCTTGTATCGTTGGGATCGAGCGCTGCATACAGCGAGTAGACACCGGGGTTACAGACCGGTCCGGGAGGCAGACCCTCGTGGTTACGGGTGTTGTAAGGACTGATATTGGACAGGTCAGCAGAGCTAAGCTCTTCCTTTTCAAAGAAGTAGTCCCCAATTGCATAGTAGACAGTTGCGTCACTTCCCAGATAGGGGAAGGTGGGGCTTGCCAAACGGTTATAGAAAACGGATGCGATATCAAAGCTTTCAGCGCTGCTGGAGGTTTCCTTTTCCACAATGGATGCCAGCGTTACAAGCTGATGGAGGGTTAGCTTGTGCGATTCGACATAATCGCTTCCATATCCTTGATTGGAGAGCATATTGGCATACCGGGTCTGCATCTCTACAAAATCTTCCTTCATAATGTCGGTGAACCGGTCATCAAATTCGTCCAGGAATTTCTCCAGCACACGGCGAGGATCGTCGTTGGTGTAGAAGCTGTAGGTGTCCGGCGCCAGATAGCCTTCCAGGCAGTACTTTGTGCCACGGGAAATGCCCTCCAGGAACCAGTAATCGTCCAGCTCACCTGTGGCGGCGTAGGTTTCCAGCTGCTCGACCGTGCAAACCTCTTTTTCTTCCAGCAAACGGAAGATCTGCGCACAGTTGTAGCCATCCGGGAACATAATAGTCACCACATCCCGGCGGCTGGCCATAGATGCCATAGCATTGATCATTGCGTTGTAATCGTAGAGAGAGTTCAGGGTATAAGTGCCAAAATCAATGTTGTCGGCTTTGCCGGTCACCTGCGCAAAGAGCTTGAAAAGACCGGGATAGCGGACAAGTCCGGCATCACCCAATTTTTTAGAGATGGAGTCAATATCCTCATTGTCGTCAATAGTAATGGTGATCTCCTGAGGGGTCTTGCCAAATGCCATCAGATCCGCACAGCAGACCCACAGCATACGACCCAGGGAAACACCGATAAAGACGATCAGTGCAAGCCAAATGGCGGTGGAGATCAGGTGAGGAATACCAAACATTCCGTAACCCTTTTTCCGTTCCGGACGGCCTTTTCTGACTTCCGGATCTTTTGCTCTCCGTCTGGTGGCAGGTGCTTTCGGAGCTTCCTCTATTGCACTTTCAGAGGGGGGCGTAAACATCTGCGTCTTATCTTCGGCTGCGATATCCTGTGCGGATTCTTCCTTCAGCACCTCAGACATAATTTTCTCTAATTCCACATCGTTTGGATGGGTCAAAGGAGCAGAGGCGATCGCCTGCTCATCCACGCTGATTTCTTCAGCAGGTGTATTCGTTCCTAAAATCTCATCGACCCACTGATTGTTCTGAGAGTCCATATGTTCTTTTTCCATATTTGTACCTCCTGTCAGCGGATCACAATTTGCTTTCCAATTTCTTTTGCAGTTTCCTCACCCTTCAGTGCAGCAATCAGTGCAAGACCGAAGGGAACAGCACAGCCGGCGGATGCGCCGGTGATCACCTTGCCGTCCTGCACACAGGGAAGATGCGTCAGCACAGTTGCGCTGCCCATCTGACCTTCGCAGCCGGGATAACAAACTACCTTCTTGCCATCGGTGATGTGCAGGTCCGCAAGGACTGTAGGACCGGCACAGATGGCGGCAACATATTTTTGATTTTCCCAGGCGAACTGCAGGGCATCCATTGCGGCCTGGCTTGCCCGCACAGAAGCAACACCGCCCAGTCCGCCAGGCAGAACGATCATCTCCAGATCGGTCAGGTCCATTTCCTCAATGGTGATATCAGCCTCGAAGCCAATGTTGTGACCGCCGTAGATAGTCTTTCCGTTGACGCCAACGGTCATCACAGAAATACCGGCACGGCGCAGAAGATCTGCAGGTGCAAGGGCTTCCATTTCCTCAAATCCTGTTCCCAGGAGTATATATACCATAGTTTATCCCTCCAGACACTTTTTCACGTGCTGATAAATTTCGTTGTGAATATCTTCAATCGAGCGCATTGCGCCGTCTTTTACACATTCGATCACGCGCCAGCCATAGTAGTCCGCAGCCTTCCGTCCGGTCTTGCGGCAGGTGGCAAGATAAGCGGTATCCTGTTCGTGAATGTCGGCCTTTGTGTTTGTGTCCTGTTCCCGCTTGCGCATCAGCCGCTCAGTGAAATCTGTAGGCACATCCAGATACAGCACCAGATCCGGGCAGGGAAGACCCAGCTTGTTGTATTCAAAATCATACAGCCAGCGGAGATATTCGTCCTGCTTTTCTTCCGGCTCTTTGGATGCCTGATGAACGGCATTGGAGGTGGCGTACCGGTCAGACAGCACCAGACCGCCTTCCTCATACCACTGTCCCCAGTCCATCTTGTAGGATGCATAGCGGTCTACCGCATAAAAAGAGGATGCGGCATAAGCATTTACATCGGTGGGCTTTGTGCCGAACTGACCGCCCAGATACATACGGATCAGGGCAGAGCTTTCCTCCTTATACCGGGGAAATACCAGATGACGGAATGCGACCTGATCCTCCGTCAGATGCTGGGAGAGCAGCCGGAACTGAGTGCTTTTTCCGGAACCGTCTGTGCCTTCAATCACAATTAGTTTACCCATTTTTTGTGTCAGCCTCCTTTAAAGGCATTATATCAATATCATATCAGTATAAAATATAACATATTTTTTGGCCTTTGTCCACATATTTCCATTATTTCCCGTAAGATTGCCTGGACGGTTGCAAAATCCCTAAAAAACTGCTACAATAAGAGAAACGACAATAAAAGGAAGAACATTATGGAAGAAATTACATTTGAACAGATGGGCTTGTCTGATGCGATGCTGAAGGCACTGGAAAGGAAAGGCTATGGTTATCCTACCACCATTCAGCAGCAGGCGATCCCGGAGTTTTTGCAGTGGAAGGATGTGATCGCAAAGGCGCCCACAGGAACGGGCAAGACCTTTGCCTTCGGCATTCCTATGATCGAGCATATAGACCCGGAAAGCGCGGATGTTCAGGGCCTGATCCTTGCACCCACCAGAGAGCTGGCGATCCAGATCGGCGACGAGCTGCGGGGTCTGCTTACATACTTTCAGGGCATCCGTGTGGCGGTGCTGTACGGCGGCGCAGGTATCGTCGGTCAGGCAAAGCAGCTGGAGAAGAAACCCCAAATCGTTGTGGCTACCCCGGGTCGGCTGATGGACCACTATAACCGCAAGAATGTCCGCTTTGATAAGATCCAGACTGTGGTGCTGGACGAGGCAGACCGGATGCTGGATATGGGCTTTTTCAAGGATGTGACCCGTATTATCGAAAAGGTGAAGAACCGCCGCAATCTGGGTCTGTTTTCTGCAACCATCTCTCAGGAGGTTATGACCGTTTCCTGGATGTACCAGCGGGATGAAGTAGAGATCACCGTGGAACCTAAAAAAGAGGATCGCCCGGATATCGATCAGTATTCTATGACAGTTACCCCCCTTGAAAAAGCAGAAACTGTCCTGCGCCTGATCCGCACCCAGGGCTATGAGCGGGTGATGATCTTCTGCAATACCAAGCATATGTGCCAGCGGCTTTCCGATGATTTTCAGCGGGCAGGTATGGACTGCGACTGCATCCACGGCGATATCCGCCAGAGCCAGCGGGAAAAGACAATGCAGAAATATCGGGACGGCAAGCTGGCGATCCTGATCGCAACAGATGTGGCATCCCGTGGTATCGATGTGGACGATGTGGATTGTGTGATCAACTTTGACATCCCTGAAGAAAATGAATACTATGTCCATCGGATTGGAAGAACCGGACGGGCAAAGCGGAAAGGCGTTGCCTGGTCTATTGTGGGCAATTTCCCGGAAAAGGCAAAGCTGGACGAAATCGCAAAATTCTCTAACTATCAGATCAAACCTATGCTTCTGGGTGCTGACGGCAGCTTGACCGGAGAAACGATCAGGCAGCCGATGGTTAAGAAGCGTTTTCGTTGACGCCCCGGGAGCAGGGCTTTCTCCTGCTTACCAGCCATTTGGGAAACCCGGAACGAAGGGTAATGACAGCTGCCCAGCTTCGCCGTCTGGCAAGCCGGGTCAGAGGTATGGAAAAGCCTGTAGGCGACGAGCCTGTTCGGGATGAAGACCTGATGGCAATCGGTTACAGCCGGCAGGAAGCACAGCGAATTGTGTCCCTGCTGTCCGATGAGGATATCCTTTCCTGGTATCTGAGTCAGGCAGCCAGAAAAAATTGTGTTCCCATCACCAGAGTGAGCCCTAATTATCCGGATAGACTCAGAAGAACATTGGCAGCAGACTGCCCCGGATGCCTGTGGGCAAAAGGCAATCTGGCCCTGCTTACAAAACCGGCAATTGCCCTTGTGGGCAGCCGGGATCTTCTGCCGGAAAATTTTGCCTTTGCGGAAGAAGTGGGAAAACAGGCAGCGCGGCAGGGTTATATTCTGGTGTCCGGCAATGCCAGAGGGGCAGACCGGACTGCACAGAATGCCTGCCTTGGCGCCGGCGGACAGGTGATCTGCGTTGTGGCAGACAAGCTGGAGGCGCAGCCCCTTACGGACGATGTGCTTTATTTGTCAGAAGATAGCTTCGACAGTCCCTTTTCTGCCTTGCGTGCCCTTAGCCGCAACCGGGTGATCCACAGCATTGCTGAGCGCGTATTTGTTGCCCAGGCTTCATTGGGGAAAGGCGGCACTTGGGACGGTGTTATCAAAAATCTGCGTCACGGCTGGAGCGGTGTGTTTTGCTTTCAGGACGGAAGCGAAGCTGCACAGGAACTGATCCAAATGGGTGCGCAGCCTGTGGAGATCGAAAACCTACGGCGACTGGACGAATTAACACAATGTAATGTAAATTTCTTTTGACCGGTTTTGGTTCTTGTGTTACAATGTAAAAAACATATACTGGAGGCTAACTATGAGTAGAGCAGATGAACTGTACCGGGCAACGTGCCTGGATATTCTGGAAAATGGCTTTTACGATACGGAGCTGGAGGTCCGTCCCCGTTGGGCAGACGGCACACCGGCACACACCGTCAAGAAATTCGGTGTGGTAAACCGCTATAATCTGAAGGAAGAGTTCCCAATTATGACCCTGCGCCGCACCTACTGGAAATCTGCCCTGGATGAGCTGCTGTGGATCTGGCAGAAGAAGTCCAACCGGATCGAGGACCTGGGCAGCCATGTCTGGGACGAATGGGCAGGAGAGGACGGCACCATCGGCAAGGCATACGGCTACCAGCTGGGCATCAAGCACCAGTATAAGGAAGGTATGTTCGACCAGGTGGACCGGGTGCTCTATGACCTGAAGCATAATCCCGCATCCCGCCGTATTCTCACCAATATCTATACCTTCCAGGATCTTCACGAGATGAACCTGTATCCTTGTGCCTATTCGATGACCTTCAATGTCTCCGGCAATACCCTCAACGGCATTCTCAACCAGCGCAGCCAGGATATGCTCACAGCAAATAACTGGAATGTGTGCCAGTATGCAATGCTGCTGATGATGATCGCCCAGGTGTCCGGACTGGAAGCCGGCGAGCTTGTCCACGTGATCGCCGACTGCCATATTTACGATCGCCATATCCCTGCAGTGAAGGCAATGCTCCAGAACGAAGGCTTTGCCGCACCGAAGGTGACCCTTGATCCCACAGTGACTGACTTCTATGCCTTCACCAAGGATAGCTTTAAGGTGGAAGATTATCAGTTCCATCCCTTCAATTTCGAGATCCCAATGGCTATTTAATACTTTGCGTCATTGCTATGAAAGTACGCGCAAATTAACAAACTACCACGTCATTGCGAACCAGTGCGCACACTGGTGTAGCAATCCGTTCTTCTTATGAAAGGGAATACGGTTTGCCACGGGCATAAATGCCCTCGCAAAGACGTGATTGTCGAAGGCTGGAGTTTCCGTTCATAGTGATGCATTTATGCGTATTGAATGCGATGCAATCTGGACATTAAGAGGAGTGTATGATTTGGAATTGATCGTAGCAGTCTATGACGATTGGGGCATTGGTAAGGATGGCACCCAGCCGGTGGCGCTGAGTGCAGACCGGAAGTTTTTCCGCCAGACCACAAAGGGTGCAATGGTGATCGTTGGCCGCCGGACTGTGGAGGATTTTCCCGGTCAGCAGCCCCTGCCCGGAAGAGTAAATGTACTCCTGACCCGTAAGGGCGGAGATTTTCCCGGCTTTACTGTGTGTGCAAGTCCGGAGGAAGCTGCCCAGCTTGCAAAAAACGCAGACCGGGCAATGGTCATCGGCGGTGGCAGTATCTACCGCCAGATGCTCCCAATGTGCGACACCGCCTATGTAACAAAGGTGCATACAGTAGTGGAGTCCGATACCTTTTTCCCCAATCTGGATAACGACCCGGATTGGTATCTTGCAGAAGTCCTGCAATCCGGCGAAGAAAACGGTATTTCTTACGAAATGTGTCTGTACCGCAGAAAATAATAACGAAAAGAGGTGTGCAACAGCACACCTCTTTTTACTTTACTCAATATGACTGTGATGATTGATATGATCCTCACAGTAGCAATAGTAGCCGTTGCAGCGGGAGCAGTAGCGGAATTCCAGCTCCGGATTGGTCACATCCGTCCGTCCGCAAACAGTGCAGCAGTGGTTATAAGGCACTTTCACAGAAGCAACAGTCGCCTGATAATTACCCGCGGAGGGGAAGGGGACCGTGCCGGTCTTTTTTGCAGCAGCCGGCTTTCTACGCACCAGCCGGCTGAAATTCATCCGCCAGGACAGGGGAATCACATTTGCCACATCCTTGCCGAAGAACAGGAAATAGTTGGCGATCGCCACCAGCGGGAAAAATCCGAAGGCAATATAGCCGGCAGAGAGAAGCCGGACCACATCGTAAAATGTCAGCGCAAGATCCACCAAAGCGAAGATCCACGCCCTTACTGGAATGATAAACAGCAAAAGAAATCTTGCGTCCGGATACATTGCGGCAAAGCCGAGAAACAGGCTCATATTCAGATAGGTCACATCTGCCGGTGTATTGAAGATCAACGCATACACATCCATCAGCACAACACCGGTCAGGTAGAATAAATTAAACCGGAATGTGCCCCAGGCGTTTTCCATTGCCCGCCCCAGAGAATAATAGCACACCAGACTGATGGCGATCAGCAGCAGATTGGGCGATCCCACACCGTAGGTCAGCACATAGGTGACCAGCCGCCAGACTTGACCCTGCAGAACCGCACCCCGGTCGAAACATAAAATGTTGTAAAGTGTATAGCTCTGATCAAACATACACATCAGATACACAATGGCAGTACCGATGGAAATGTAGAGCATCAGGTTGGAAATGCCCTTTGTGCGGTTTTGATAACACCACCGCTCAAAACGGCTGCGTAAACCTTTCACTGAACTCAACTCCTCATAAGAATTATAAATATAATACTCCTTTTTCTGGAAAAAGTCTATAAAGGAATTGTAAATAATAGGATTTTCCCTAAGAAAAAGATTGACTTTTTTAAGGAAATCCGTATAATAAAGACGAACTGCATACTAGCCTTATCAAGAGTGGTGGAGGGAACGGCCCGATGAAACCCGGCAACCTGCGTTAGTGTGGTGCCAAATCCGGCGGCAACGAAAGATGAGGATTCGATAGAAGCACATCGAGTCCCTCGGTGTGCATTTTTTATTTTTGTGCGCCCTTATAGGCAATTTTCATTGCTTGGCGGTCTTTTTGACCCAATACGGCGTAACAGAAATCTTGAAATACACAAAGTATTCCTGCGGTTTCTGTTACTTGTCTTGTGGCAAAAATCCGCGTCAATCAAAAGAAAATTTCCTATTGCGAGCGCACCTGTTGAACGTTTGATGAGAAAAGAACGAGAAAGGAAAAAGAAAAATGGAAAAAAGACTGTTTACTTCCGAGTGCGTTACCTGCGGTCATCCTGACAAGGTGGCAGACGCTATATCCGATGCAATTTTGGATGCGTGCCTGGCGCAAGATCCCGGCTCCCGTGTGGCTTGCGAGACAATGGTCACCACCAACTTCTGCCTGATCTGCGGTGAGATCACCACCAAAGCGATCGTGGATTATCCTGCAATTGCCCGGGAAACGATCCGCAAGATCGGCTACATTTATGAAAAAGACGAATTCTGCGCCGATACAGTGGAGATCCTATGTAAGATCCATACCCAGTCTGCAGACATTGCCCTGGGCACGAATGATGAGGTGGGCGGCGCAGGCGACCAGGGTATGATGTTTGGCGGCGCTTGCTCCCAAACTCCGGAGCGGATGCCTCTGCCTGCAGCACTGTCCCGCGCGCTGAGCAATCGCCTGACAGAGTGCATCCACTCCAACGATCTGCTCCGTCCTGACGGCAAAACACAGGTCAGCGTGGAATTTGACGAAAACGGCAAGGTGGTCGGCATTGACACGGTTGTTGTGTCTGTTATGCACAGCGAGGACTTTGAGATCAATGAACTGCGGAAGTACATCCGTCAGGGCGTGATCGAACCGGTTCTGAAGAAGTATGGTTTCCGTATTGAAAATGTGGCAAATATCCATATTAACCCCACCGGTAATTTTGTGATCGGCGGCCCTAACGGCGACACCGGCCTGACCGGACGGAAGATCATCGTAGATACCTACGGCGGCTATTTTTCCCACGGAGGCGGTGCGTTCTCCGGCAAAGACCCCACAAAGGTGGATCGCTCCGGTGCGTATATGGCGCGCTATATGGCAAAGAATCTGGTAGCAGCGGGACTTGCCGATCAGGTTCAGGTGCAGATCGCCTATGCCATCGGTGTTGCCGAGCCTGTGTCTGTCCGTGTGGACAGCTACGGCACAGGCAAGATTGCTGATGAGGAAATGACAGCACTTTTGCGGAAAACCTGCGACCTGACCCCTGCGGGCATTATTCGCAAATTGGACCTGCGCCGTCCAATCTATGGAAAAACTGCAATGGAGGGTCATTTCGGCGTGGATGAGCTTCCTTGGGAACAAACTGATTTGGCAGATACCCTTAAAAATCTGACACAGAAGTGAGATGATTGTTTGTGAAGAAGAATAAGGTATTTACCGGCATCCTGATCGCTATTTTTCTACTCCAGCTTGCAGCGGAAGGACTGGCGGTATACACAGTATTCCGACTGAATATGTTGCCGGCGGTGTATGCTGCTGTTATAGCAGGCGTTTTTGCGTTCTTTGCTCTACTGACCGGACTTCTGATGTTTGTGCACCGCAAGGGCAGAACACCGGGACTTGCCCGCCGGATCATCGCCCTTGTGCTGGCGATCCTGATCATCTGCGGCAGCGTGCTGGGATATGTGGTTGCAAATGATGTGTACCGGACTATGGAAGATGTTACAACACCCCAGGTCAGCAAGGTGACAAGAAGTATCTATGTCCGCGTTGACGATCCGGCTCAGGCACTGTCTGATACGGCTGACTATATCTACGCAGCTGTGGAAAACTATGATGTAGACAGCACCCAGCAGGCCCTTAAGGTGATCGAAACTGAGCTTTCAAAATCCGTGGAAGTGAACTATTTTGCTTCCGTACCGGAAATGGTGGATGCACTCTATTCCGGCACAGTGGATGCGATGATCTTAAACAGTGCCTATGTCCTGATTTTAGAGGATATGGATGGCTATGCGGATTTTTCCCAGAAGGCAAGACTTCTCCACGATGTTCCTGTTGCGGAATGGACACCTCCCACGGTAGAAACAGAACCGGAGGAAACACAGCCGGTAGAAATTGAACGCAATATCACCAATACACCCTTTGCGGTGTATATCAGCGGCTCAGACACCCGCAGCAGTTATCTGCCCACCAACACCAGAAGCGATGTAAACATTCTGGCTGTTGTTAATCCGGTGACAAAGCAGGTGCTTTTGCTCAACACCCCCCGGGATTATTATATTGAAAATCCTGCCGGCGGCGGTAGCCGGGATAAGCTGACTCACTGCGGCATTTACGGTGTGGACTGCTCTATCAAAGCACTGGAAGTCTTGTATGGAATTGATGTTGACTACTACGCCCGCATCAACTTTACCGGCTTTGAGACGCTGATCGATGCCATTGGCGGTATCACGATATATTCTGATTCCGGATTTGCTACCAGTACTGGCAGCACCTATGTGGGCGCTGGAGAGAATTATCTGAACGGCAGGGAGGCTCTGGCATTTGCCCGGGAACGCTACCATGTGGCAGGCGGCGACAATGGCCGAGGTAAAAACCAGATGAAGGTTATTACGGCAGTTATTCAAAAATTAACTTCCGGTACTACTATTATCTCCAATTATTCCCAGATCCTTGCCAGCCTTCAGGGGATGTTTGAAACCAGTATGTCGATGGACGACATCAGCAGACTTGTGAAAATGCAGCTGACTGACCTTGCAAGCTGGGATATCCACAGCTTTGCAGTAACCGGTAAAACCGGTGGTGCAGTGACCTATTCTGCACCCGGTCAAAATCTGTCTGTTATGTTCGTCAATGAAGAAATGGTCGCACACGCAAGTGAGCTGATCAACAAGGTTGTGGAAGGTCAGATCCTGACAGCTGCAGATATTTCCGCTTCTTAAATAATGAAATGTGGGCGTGTTCGCAAGAACACGCCCGATCTTTTATAGGATTATCGGCTGAAGCTGACGACCTTCCAGTGCGGCTTCCAGGGCTGCAGGGATCAGATTGAAATCAGCCACCATACTGGTAGGCTTTTTCACCGGATCGTCCTGCCCAAAGGGGACGAAATAATAGTTTTTCCGACCTAAAAGCTTTCCAATATTCTCTGCAGCACCGGCAAGCGCATCGTTGGTGGAAACGGCGATCAGTACGGGACGCCCATTGCGCAGGTGGCTTTTTGCTGCCATTGTTACCGGACTGTCTGCAATGCTGTGGGCAAGCTTTGCCAGTGTGTTCCCGGTACAAGGTGCAATGATCAGAGCGTCCAATAGCTTTTTTGGTCCAATAGGCTCAACCTGTTCAATGGTAAATAGCGGCGCTCTGCCGCAAATCTCTTCTGCCTGCCGTATATGCGCTTGCGCCGTGCCAAAACGGCTGTCTATGGTATAGGCACTGTTAGAAAAAATCGGGATCAGCGTATGCACCTTTGCTAAGCGTTCCATTGCGGGAAACATAGCTGTATAGGTACAGAAAGATCCGCAAACTGCAAAACCGATGTTCATATACTGAACTCCTTTCCGGAAACGATTCGCATAGCGGTACGGGCAATCAGTCTGCCGGAGCTTTCCGGGGCATCTTTGTTGGGAAGACCTCTGGCCCAGAGCACGTCACTGCTGCCAAGCCCTAAAGAAGACGCAAGATCAATCTTCAGAGCATCTCCCGGTGAATTAGGCGAGAGCATAACAGGTACGGTATTAAAGATCACCCGGTATGGCGTTGTGTCGAGAACTTCCGTAGAAACGACACCATAACCCAGGGCAGTGAGCATTGCCCGGTCAGTTTCCTTTCTGGCAGCTACAGTAACAGCAGCACCAATTCGTTGCAAAAGATCTGCCAGACATTTGCCGATCCGCCCCCAACCAACCACCAGCACAGGACAATCCTGCAAAGTGGTCGGTAATTTGCCCATAGCCAGTTTTACGGCACAGTGTGCAGTGATCGCCGCATTTTCCGCTAAGTACAAAGGATCTTTCAAAAAATCTACAGTGTGATATTCGGAAAATTCCGGGCGGGACAGGTTTCCACCCAGAATAGTAATGTTTCTTGGAAGTTTGGATAAGAGTGCTTTCAAATCACCGCCGCCCTTGATCCTTCCGTCAGGCTCAAAGCTGGGAACGGGCAGCAGCAGGTGCGTTGCGTCCTCCGGATGAGACAGGATCGTGTAGTTTTCATTCTTAAGAAGATTCACAGCATAGCTTAATGCTGCGGTATACCCGGCAGTGTAAAATTTGCAGCAGTTCATAGCAAAACATCCTTTCGTGACAGAATATGTTTCCGCTTGTAGGGTTGTGCTTGATTTTTTCTCCGGCGTTTGTATAATAATAGTAAGAGGTGATACGAATGCAAAGATTGGGTTTTATCCACGATATGATGGATGTGAAAGTGCTGATTTTGTTTGTGGCGGCACGGTCCAGCTACCCTATGACAATTCAGGAGATTTATGAGCTTTGCTATCAGGATGAATGCTTGAGTTATTTTGATGTATGCACAGCTGTTCCCCAAATGGTGGATACCGGACATTTGAAAGAAGTGGACGAGCAGCGGTACGAGATCACGGAAAAGGGAAGAAGTGACGGAGCGCTGATCGAGGACTCCATTGCCTTTTCTGTCAAACAGCGGGCGGAAAACGCAGTTGCCCGTTTTAATCGCCAGCTTCGCCGCAGCAGTTTTATCAAAACAAAGCTGATCGAGCGGGGGAACGGAGACTATTCTGTGCTGATGTCTTTGGACGACGAGGCGGGTAATTTAATGACGCTGGAGCTGGCTGCGCCCAATCAGCGGCAGGCAGCCCGATTGAGCCGTTTGTTCGAGAAAAAAGCTGAAAGCATTTACAATCTGACGATGATGGAACTGCTGGAGGATGAAGAGGTCGCTGACCAATAAAAAACTTGTGAATTGGTCAGGGATGTGTTATAATGTAGATACACCGGATGACCGGTGATACGAAAGGAGCTGCCGTTTATGAAATTTCAATTCAGTGAGAAGAAAGTCAAGCTGCCCAAGTCTGTCCACGCTTACGCTGAGAAAAAAGTAATGAAGCTGGGCCGCTACTTCGAAGAGGATGCCCAGGCACTGATCGTATTTTCTGTGGAGAAGAACCGCAACAATGTGGAGCTGACTGTCCACGGAGCAGGCACATGGTTCAGAGCAAAAGAAAGCACATCCGATATGTTTGCCTCAATTGATGCAGCTGTGGGCACCATTGAAGGTCAGATCCGCAAGAATAAGACCCGTTTGGCACGCCGTCTGCGGCAGGATGCCTTCACCCGCACTGTGGAGGAGACCTCCTTTGCGGCAGAAGAGCCTGAGGAAGAATTGAACATCGTTCGTGTTAAGCAGTTCCGGTTCAAGCCGATGAGCCGGGAGGAAGCTGTCCTGCAAATGAATTTGCTGGAGCATAACTTCTTCGCTTTCCGGGATGAGGATAACGGCGGAACTTTTGCTGTGGTCTACCGCAGAGACAATGGCGGCTACGGACTGATCGACGATATTGACTGATATATAGAATTACCTTTATCGGGGCTTCTCAGGAAGCCCCGATATTTTTGCTATAGGATGTCGAACATTGTGTAGCGTGCCAGCGTATTGTGAAGTGGGAGGTGAAAACTATGTGTAACTGTAATTGTAGATTTAACTGTACCCTGGCAGCGGTCATTTCGGCCATCATTGTGGGCATAATTGCTGCCTTCTTGCAAATCACCGGCACAATCACAGTGGGTATTGCATTTTTGTGGGTAGCACTGGGTGTCGGTGTTGTTTATCTGGCAGGTCTGCTGTGGGCATCTGCACTGCGCAGAAGAGTGGAAAATCCCAAGTGTCTGTGCAGAGCTTTGAACGCATTGCTCTCTGGCGTGCTGGGCACTATTTTGTTTGCACTGGTTCTGCTGGCTGTGGGCATCGTTGCTACCAGTATCCTCAGTGCAATACTGGTGGGATTGCTGGTGTTCTTCCTGTGGCTGACAGTAAGCGCATCCGCCTGCTATGTTCGCTGCACAACCGATTGCGAATAAAGAAAGGGGAGGGCAATTGCCCTCCCTAACATTCTGCCCAAAAGAAGAACAATAAAGGCTGTCAAAAAAGTTGAAAATAACGACTTGACTTTTTGTTAATGGTTTGATAATATACTGTGGCGCTTTCCGGTGAGGGCGCAAAATCACAGTTTGAAAAAAATGTTGAGAAAAAATGAAAAAAGTTCTTGACAAAGCAGACAAGCTGTGATAAATTAATCAGGCTCACCGCTGAGCGGGGAGCAGTTGTGTACCTTGTAAATTGAATAACGCAAAGACGAACTATAACACCTTGGACAATTTAT
>JAZQDL010000099.1:0-6450 GCA_045546835.1 Faecousia sp. | reverse complement strand
TGTAATCCAGACCCCAGAATACCAGCAGCACCGCTGATACAATCTCCAGCAGCAAGCAAAGTTTCTTGTAAGCTTCTTTGCGCCGGACAACCTTCTGTGCAGCTGCTCTTTGATTAAGTTTTTCATAGTCACTCATTGTTTTTTACCTCCTTAAACTTTTTGATTTCTTGTGTGCTGTATCCCAGCAGTGACAAAACCACAGATATATCCGGATGAAGTGTAGTAATCAGTTTGCGAAACTCGTCTACTAACATCCCGTCCGGATCTAACATCCGCTTGCGCAGCGTAGGTCTGGGAATACCAGAAGCATCCGCCAACGCCTGCTGTGACATAAGATTGTAATACCCTTGTCTGCTACGGATCTCCTTCCGGAAATCCTCTGCAGCATAAATCCCCTTATTTTGATTAATCCTCGGCATATACGCCTCCTTCTCTTTCTGTCCACTTTGTTGGACTGTTTTTGCGTTATTTTGTAGATACATCTGGTTGCACAGGCGTTCCTTGCAATTCCTTCCTGCTTCTCCTATTGCGATTACGCCCAGTTTCCTTTATAGTAGTAATGGTGTTACTACACCCAATTACCAATAAGGAGAATGTTTATGAAATTAGATATCGATTGTGTTCGTGACATACTACTTGAACTTGAAGGGTTACCTGTTGACTGTCATACTGTAAATGACTTCCCGCATTCACTTGCAAAGCACGGTAAGGGAAATGTTGAGTACACATTAGCCAAACTTAATGAAGCCGGATACATTAACGCAGACATTAGATTGTATCCCAACGGACAGTATGACTTTTACGGAATTTACTGTATGACTTTTTATGGGCACGAATATCTTGCATCTGTTAAACAGCCTGATGTTTGGGAAAAGCTAAAGAATGCCACAATAACAGGTGGTTCTGCAGGCATCAAGCTCCTTGGAGACATTGCTGTTGACCTTGGAAAAGCAATACTAAGTAAAAAATTGGGCTTAAACTAACTATTCTCAATATCTGAATGCTTAACACCCAGCACAAGTAGTGCGTCCGCAATTGGTTTTAAGAATGTCATTTTTGTGATTGTGTCTTCTGGCATATATGTCCTGCGGTAATCAGGTAGCTTGACCCAGTTTTTTACAGGAACTTCCCCCATTTCCTCAGGCCATTGCCAGTTTTCCAGTGTCCTACGAATGCTGATTAGCTCTGCTCTGGGGCGATCTTTCAGCTGATCATAAGCTTCTTTTAACTTCTGGTCGTAAAGATCTTCGCTTGTCATTATTTACACCTCCCCTGCTTCAGGCGCATCGGAAATCAGGCTATCAACTGTCACACCAAAGAAATCGGCTACTTTCTTTAACCGTTCAACGCTGGGGGAAGAAGTGTTCCAACGACCGATTGTGCCGTTACCAATTCCCGTTTCAGCTTCCAGACGCGCAATGCTGATACCTGCCTTCTTGCACAGTGAAACAACATTTTTGTAAATCAAGAAAACACCTCCATCAAAAATTTTAGAGGAATTTAGAGAAAAGCATTGACAAACCATAGAGAATATTCTAAAATATGAATCACCACAAACACACTTGAGACCCCTATCTTTTTAGGCTTTTCTCTAAATCCACAACGCCATTATATAGGGTGTTCTCTAATTTGTCAATAGAGAATTTCGGTTTTTCTCTAATTTTTTTCGGAGGGTGCTCTATGAATGGTGTTGATCGCGTTAAAGCAATCTGTAAAGAAAGGAAAATCCCTATTTCAAAACTTGAACGGGATTTGGGGTACGCCAATGGTTACATTGGTCAGTTACGAAAGGGTGTATTCCCTTCTGATCGGCTGATGGAAATTGCCAAGTATCTCTCTGTATCGCACACCTATATTCTTACAGGTGAAGAAGCAAAAAAAGCGCCCACCACATCCGGTGAGCGTGCAGTAAGTGACGACGATATTAAATTTGCCCTCTTTGGAGGCGAAGGTGAGATTACGGACGAAATGTATGAAGAAGTCCGGAGGTTCGCTGCCTTCGTGAAGCAGCGGGAGGCAGATAAGAAAAAGGAGTAACTATGGAAATCCGCACCCTCTATGATTATGCGAAAAAACAGAATATAGAGGTGCTACAGTTTCCTATGCACAACAACGGATCTATGTCTGTTATGACAGAAGATGGCAACTGCTACATTGGAATAGATAAATCCGTCAGTGACGGTAGTGTGCAAGAGCGCGTCCATCTAGGTCACGAATTGGGTCATTGTGCCACTGGTAGCTTTTATAGCATCCACACCGCTGTAGACAGTCGGCAACGCCACGAGAACCGTGCCGACAAATGGGCAGTAATAAAGCTCATCCCTGTGGATGAGCTGGATGAAGCTGTAGCAGACGGCTACACCGAGATCTGGGAGCTGGCAGAGCGGTTCGGAGTTACCGAGCAGTTTATGCAAAAGGCGGTATGCTACTATGTCTACGGAAATTTAGCCACGGATTTGTATTTCTAAGAGAGGTGATCACATATGCAGTGCGACAACTGTGGAAGAATGCTCCCTGATAGTGCATCCTTCTGCACATCCTGTGGATGGAAAACGGAGAATTGGACAAAATCTGCAAAAAAGTCCCGCTCCGTATGCAATTCTGCCATTCTTGCAGTAATCATCGGCATTCTTTCACTTGTACTTCTTTGTATACTTGTTTTCATTCATTTCTAAATAGCTTAACAAGGAGATATTATTATGATTGATTTTTCTAATGCTTACTTTATGAAAATGAAGCCAACAGACAACAATACCTACGCCAAAATAGTTGAACCACTATTTGTCCCCGGTGAGTTTATCATTGGATGTTATCAGAGTATCCGCGACGGCGTTGTCTTTACAGATAAGCGCATCATTGCAATAAATGTCCAAGGTCTTACCGGAAAGAAAAAAGACTTCACTTCCTTGCCATACAGTAAAATTCAGGCTTATTCTGTTGAGACCGCAGGTGTCCTGGATACAGACTGTGAATTAGATCTATGGTTCTCTGGTCTGGGAAAGGTTCGTTTTGAGTTTATCCATACAATGAATATTGCTGACATCTGCAGACTTATTTCCGAAAAAGTACTGTGACCAATGTAGGATATTCGTATGGCTTTATTTGAATTACTTAAATCAATCAGCAATTTCTTTACGACCACCAATCCTTCTGCACAAGACTTGCTGCCAGCCGAAAGAAAACTACTTGCGCAAATATCCATTCTCAACAAGCAAGATAAAGATATTACCCCAGCATTATACCAACAACTTCGAGAATTTGAAGAAAACTGGTTAGAGCGTCATTATGACTTTAACACCATCGAAGGTATTAATGCTATTCCTGTCTACAAAGATTTACCCGGAGCTCCTTCGCCGCAGTATTCTATGAAAGGTCATACCGGAGAAGTCTATTACTACATAAGACGCAAGGCATATCACTACGAGGAAGCAGGCAATATAGATCTTGCGCTGGCTTGTATGCGAAAGTCGGTATCTTTGGTCAAGTGCCGTTCGTATTTCTCTTCAGACGATCTGCTCCCTCTTGTTAAAATGCTTGCTCGTACAGGCTATGTTGAAGAAGCATACGCGGAATTGAGATCTATCGAACAACTTTTCTCCTCTTCGTTGGATTGTGATAAGGAAATTGAAGCGGAAATACGACGGGGGCAAGAACGAAGAGACTTCCTTTGGATCCAAGAAAATTTCCCTGATAAATGTCCAAAATCAGTTAGCAGTTTCCGGCGAATGAAAACCCAAAATACAAAGAACTACCAAACACTGCAGGCTCTCGCTGCTGAGCAAGGAAGAAAAATATAAAAGGGTCGGTCAACAATCTTAGCCTAACATATAGAAATGAGGTAAAAAAACTATGTTCAAGAAAACTACAGCCATCTTTCTGGCTCTTACTCTGATCCTATCCTTTGCAGGATGTGCGCAAGACAACACCGAAACAACGGATGATCCATCCAGCAGCTCTACGCAATCTACATCTGCTCCAGAAACAAATGCTACTGAAGCCGATGCAGTAGATAAAATTGGTGCCGTAAATGAAATCGATACTGACGAAAATCTGTTAACTGTCGAGATTACAATTCCTGCAGAGCTTTTTGCTGAGCAAGATATGGAAAACTTTGATCCTGATGCTTACGCTTCCGAGCAAGGATTTATTTCCGCAAAGGTAAATGATGACAAATCGGTCACCATAACTATGAGTAAAGCAAAGCACAATCAGATTCTTGACGAATACAGAAAATCCATTGCTGCTGCTATTGCTGAATTTGTTAACGGAGAAGATACGCCCTATATTAAAGAAATTACCCACGATGACGATTTCACAACTGTCACTATAAAAGTAGATCGTGAAGCTTATGAGAATGCATTTGATCTTACGCCTTTTGCAATTGGTATCTATGCTAAAACCTATCAAGTATATACCGAAATTGAGTTTCACGTCGATATTACGATCGTTGATGCAGAGAATGGCGACACCATCGATACGGTAAGTTACCCCTTAGAAGAATGATCTGCGCACTCTACACCACCATTTCCACCCTCTGCATCCAGCGAGGTATCACGCCAGGTAAGCTCTGTTCTGAGCTGGGAATAAGCCGCGGAATTATAACAGATCTAAAGAAAGGTCGCAAGAAGGATCTCTATGCCACGACAGCCTGGAAGATTGCTAATTACTTTGGCGTGTCTGTGGGATACCTGTTAGGCCTAGAAGAAAAATAAAAACCGCCCCGGTGCGCCAACACCGAAGCGGCCAATATAGAACACCACCCACCCATCACGATAGGGGCAGTCTACCTATTTATGGTATCACAATTGCCCCGGAAAGGCAAGAAAAATATGAAAACTCCCGTTGCGAAACAACTTCCCTCCGGAGCCTGGTTCTGCCGTGTCCGCGTCAATGGACAAGATATCTCTATCACCAGAGACACAGAAAAAGAAGCTGTTGCCGAAGCTATGGCCGTCAAAGCCGGTATTAAAGAAGCCGCAAAGAAGCCAAAAAAGAAAACTGTAACCAAGGCTATAGACGATTATATTGAAGCCAGAAGGAATATACTTTCTCCGTCTACGATCCGAGGCTATAAGACAATTCAGGCTAACCGTTTTCAGCCTATGATGTACAAAGACATCCATTCTATCACTTCAGATCAATGGCAGCGGGCAGTAAGTGCAGAGGCTAAGATTGTAAAAGCAAAAACATTGACCAACTCTTGGCGATTTGTGTCCTCTGTAATATTTGAAGAAACTGGTCAGCGTTTGAATATCCGTCTACCGCAAATAGTTCCGGCAGAACGGCCGTGGCTAACCCCGGAACAGATCCCAATATTTGTTGCCGCAGTTAAGGGTGATCCCGTTGAAATCCCCGCACTTCTTGCGCTCTCCAGCCTGCGCCGGTCGGAGTTAATAAACCTCAGGTGGAAAGACATAGACATTAAAAACGGCATTCTCAAGGTTAATGGTGCCGCCGTGTTCAACGAAGACGGTAAGTTGGTCCGAAAACAGGAAACAAAGAATAAGACTTCTCGTCGAGCCGTTCCTATTATACCTCCACTCCAGGAAGCCTTGAATGTCGCTGAGCAAAATGGTGAGTATGTTGTAACCTGGCACCCCAATGCCATTATGTGCAGAGTAAACCGAATATGCAAAAAACATAACCTTCCTGAGGTTGGTTTACACGGTTTACGCCATAGTTTTGCAAGCTTAGCTTATCACTTAAACATTCCTGAAAAGGTTGTAATGGAGATAGGTGGCTGGGCGGACAATCAAACTATGCGAAAGATATATACCCATATTTCGCAAAAAGATGTATCAGATCACGCATCAGCCCTAACAAGTTTCTTCTGCTCTAATGAGGACACTATTAAATAGCAAATGATTTCATTGCCATTTTCATTGCCATTTTTAATGCGTTTTCTATGTCAATATAGTTATATTGGTAACAATCTTATTATAAGAAAGAGTGTGTAAAAGTTTAGAAAATACCGAAATATGCACAAAAAGCAACAAAAAACCAGCTAGAATTAACTTCTAACCGGTTTTCTTTCTGGTGCGCGAGGCGGGACTTGAACCCGCACGTCCGCAGTGAACACTAGAACCTGAATCGGAGCCAGGGATTCTTACGTGCTGCACCACTGTATTATTTCGTGTTGTTTTATCCATGAAATAACTGTTTTTGCTTCGAATTCCGAACTATTTAACAGTAGTTGACAGCACCCAGTTTTTACCAAAAACCAATTCCAAACCGAAAATGTTAGAACTTTGTTAGAACAACACCGCAGCCTGCCACCTGTTGCAATCACTAAATTAATTTCAATTTTTACTGTCCACAAGTCCTCTGGACAACAGTGTTTCGTGGACGGTATACGAGTATGGGAAAATCCAAAGGGTAAAGTTCTGAACTGCTAAAAAAGAAAACCTGTTCCACTGGCAGCTCAAAGAATGGATCCATATTTTGAAAGGG
>JAZQDL010000098.1:0-2285 GCA_045546835.1 Faecousia sp. | reverse complement strand
CAACCTCAACAGAGGCCTAAACACCGGCACCAAAAATGCGGGTGGGCTTTTAAGTAAAATTAAAAGTGTGGCTGCTGCGTACCTCGGTATGAAAGGCGTAACTGCAACGGTTGGACTTTCGGACACTATGACAAGCAACCGAGCCCGCCTGGAGCTCATTGTTGACGATGGCGGCAGCGTTGCAGAGCTTGAGCAAAAGATTTACGCCTCTGCACAAAGAGCCCGTGCAGGCTTTACGGAAACAATGGCCACAGTATCAAAGCTGGGGCTTGTAGCAGGTAAGGCTTTCAAAAGCAACGATGAGATCATTGCTTTCCAAGAGCTGGTAAACAAAAACTTTGTTGTGGGCGGTGCATCCGCTACCGAGCAGGCATCTGCTATGTATCAGCTAACCCAGGCAATGGGCTCCGGGCGTTTGCAGGGCGATGAGTACAGGTCCATTATAGAAAATGCCCCGTTGCTTGCAAAGAGCATTGAGGACTATATGCGGAATGTGCAGGGAGCCACCGGCACAATGAAAGATTGGGCATCGGAGGGTAAACTTACCGCCGATGTTATTAAGGCGGCTGTTTTCAATTCTGCGGATGAGGTTGAGGAGCGTTTCAACAAAATGCCCAAGACCTGGAGCCAGGTGTGGACCTCGATGAAAAACCGAGCCATTAAGGCTATGGATCCTGTGCTTGTTAAAATCAATCAGCTTGCAAATAACGCAAAGGTGCAAAAGACCATAAACGGGCTTGTAAACGGCTTTGCCCTCGTTGCCAATGTGGCTGCGGGAGCGTTTGAGGTTATCAGCAATATATACGCATTTATGAGTGATAACTGGAGCACGATTGGCCCCATAATTATGGGCGTGGTTGCCGCCCTCTTGCTTTACAAGGGTGCTGTGCTTGCCATTACCGCCATTGAAACCATTTCAGCGGTGGTAAAGGGCGTGCTTGCAGCCGCCCAAATGATGCAAACGGGTGCAACCTTTGCCGCTACGGCGGCACAATACGGCTTAAATGCCGCCCTGTGGGCTTGCCCCATTACCTGGATCATCGCCCTCATTATTGCATTGATCGTTGTTTTCGTTATCTTTACGGAGCAGATCACCGGTGCAATTTGGTGGCTGGGTGCTCTTTTCAAAAATGTTGGCCTGTGGATCGCAAATTGCGGTTTGGCAGCTTGGCAGGTTATAAAAAATGTGGGGCTTTGGTTTGCTAACCTCGGCCTTGCTATCTGGCAGGTAATTAAAAACATTGGGGCTTGGTTTGCAAACCTCGGTGCAAGTGCGTGGGCCATCATCAAAAATACCGGTTTGTGGTTTGCAAACCTCGGTATGGGCATCTGGAATGTGCTCAAGGCTGCGGCAAGCAATGTGGGTACCGCTTTCAAAAATGCGTGGATCGGCATCCAAATTGGCTTTTGGACTATGCTGGATGTTATTATGCAGGGCATTAAATCTTTGGCCGAAAAGGCCAATAAGTGCCTTGGTTGGATGGGTGTAAACATTGACACCTCCGGCCTCGATTTTGCATCCAAGAAAATTGACGAGCTGAACGGCAAAAAGGAAAGCTACGAGAGCATAAGCGATGCGTGGGCAGAGGGCTTTAACACCTTTGCGTATGACAGCGTAAGCGATGCGTGGAACTCCCACGATTATGGCAGCGTTGGTGATGCAATGGGCACCTTTGACTACGGCAGCGTTGGTGATGCTTTTAACACCTTTGACACATTCCAAGACGGTTGGGGCTCCGATGCCTACGCCGCAGGTGCAGAGGTGGGCGCCGGCATTAAGGACTGGATGGGTGATAATCTTTCTGTAAATGGCATCCTTGAAAAAATGGGCGTAAGCACCGGACCGGAAACAACGGATCCGTTGGGTTACGGTAGCACCCTGGATGATATTGCAGGCGATACCTCCAGCCTTGCAGGCAGCTCCGGTAAAACATCGGAGGAGCTTGCATATTTGCGTGATATTGCGGAGCAGGAGGCTATTAACCGCTTTACTACCGCAGAGGTTAAAATTGATATGACGGGAATGACAAACCGCATTGACAGCAATTTGGATCTTGATGGCGTTGTTAGCTATCTAACCGAGAGCTTTGTTGATGCGTTGAGTACCGCAGCGGAGGGGGTGCACGACGATGAGCTATAAATGCTATTTGTTTGGCCAGCTTATGCCGGAAACACCGAGCAAGCTGACCGTTAAGATCAAAGGCAAAAACAAAACGCTGGAGCTGCTTAATGAGGGTGAAATAAACTTTTTACGCACTCCGGGGCTCACCGAGATCACCCTGCCG